>NZ_FNZB01000010.1 GCF_900109205.1 Sphingomonas sp. OV641
TAGCGTGAGCAGACTGCTCCGCCCATTGTCAGATAATCCGAGCAGAAAATCGCTCCGTTTGCGAGCACACGCCGCTACGATTGCAAGCGCCTACATGTATCCATAATCGCTCCCGCGACCGGCACGATGCTGCCGCCAAATCGTTGATGGCCTGACGGAAATTCGAGGGAGAACATCGAATGCGTAGCCTGGTTGCTGTGTTCACGGTCGGGATATTCGCGATCGCGACCCCTGCCGGCGCGCAGGACATGCCCGGCGCAGTCGATCTGGGCGCGCAAGCGCGCACCCAGGTTCAGTCAGCGACTGCTCGTGGCTATGCCGAACGGGGCGGGGCGGCGACCGCGCGAGGTCCGAACGGGGTGCCACTGTCCGCTCGCGCGAAAAGCTATTGCGACAGCTATTCCGCACGGTTGCGCCAGTACGGCGCGAAGGATGGGCGAGTGATGAAGCTGGCAGCGGCCTGCCGGCAGGCAGGCTATCGCTATTGATCTCACCGCGCGATCGGCACCTGATCGATCCGCGTGGTCCAGGACGGGCTCTTGAAAGCACGCTTGGTGTCGTAGCTCTTCTGGCCAAAGCCCTCGGAGGCAAGCCGCATCGTGTTGCGGCCGAACCGCCCGTTGAGCCCGTCGATCGCGGCGAGCAGGGCAGGGGATCGCGGATCGGGCACCGCGAACAGGTCGGCCTGGTGCGCGGTCATCGGCTCCAGCCCCTCGAGCATGACGCCGCACTTGGTGTAGACGCCGCCAGTTTCGTACATGACATCCGCCATGCGGCCCGCCATACCGCCGATCACGCGCGGATCATTGGTCGCCGGCGACAGCCGCGCTATGCGCGAGGCGGACGGCGCGTTGGGCTTGAACCGGCTTCCGTGGGCAAAGGCGATCAGGCGGGTGGCAGCGAGATCCTGCGCGCGGATCTTCTCGGCCGCGCGGACCGCGCGGCGCACCATCGCCTCGCGCAGCGCCGCGACCTCGCGCACCGGCTCACCGAAGCAGCGGGTCACCGCGGTCGCCTTGGACGGGGGCGGCTCCGGCTCGAAATCGGTGCATTCGACGCCGTTCAGCTCGCGCACGAGCCGCTCCAGCACCACCGTCCCCACGTCGCGCGCGACCTCCGGGGGGAGGGCGGCAAGATCGGCCGTCGTCCTGACGCCGAGCGGTCGCAGCCGCTCGGTCATCGCTCGCGCGATGCCCCAGACCTCCTCGACCGGCCATTGCGCGAACAGGCGCCGCCGCAGCTCGATGTCGTGCAGGTCGACCACGCCCTTCCAGACCTTCTCCGACGCCTTAGCGAGGGCGTTGGCAACCTTGCTCAGCGTCCGGGTCGGGCCAAGCCCGATGCGGATCGGCAGGCCCGTCGCACGCTTGACGGCCGCGATCACGCGGTGCGCGGCCGCCACGTCGCCCAGGCCGTTCGGGAGCACCGGCAGGCGAAAGAACGATTCGTCGATCGAGTACACCTCGACCGTGCAACTGTGCTCGGCGAGGACCTGATTGAAGCGACGATTCATGTCGGCATACAATTCGTAGGAACTGCTGCGGTATTGGATGCCATGCTCGCGGACGATATCACGAATCTTGAACATCGGCGCACCCATCTTGATGTGCAGCGCCTTGGCCTTGATGTTACGTGGAATAGAAGAAGGACGGATCAGCCGTACCCTGCTATCGTAACAGCGCGGGGGTTAGACCATGCCAAAACCGATAGCGCAGGACGCGCAAGGCCAGGTCCAGGCCTGGATCATACTCCAGCGCGACTTGGAGAAGGCGCCCAACACCGTCGCAGCCTACGCCAGGGGCATCACGGACTTCACGAGCTTCTGCCGCGAGAGAGGAATCGACCCGCTCGACGTCAGCAAGAGTACAATCGCCGCATATCTAGGTGACCTTCGCGCCCGCCCCCCGGGGGGCGGGCGCGAAGGTCGGGCCGATGATGAGAGTTCCCCGTCCACCTCACCATCGAACGCCTCGCTGCGCCACCGCCTGACGATCGTCCGGCTCTTCTACGACCACCTTGTAGAGGAGGGGCTGCGGACGACGAACCCCGTGCCTCGGGGGCGCCGCGGCGTCGCGCGCCATCGCGGCGAGCGCGGTCTCGTGCCGGTTCATCGCCCGCTTCCCTGGATCCCGTCCGAGGCACAGTGGCGGGCAGTCCTCGACGCGGCGCGGACCGACCCCGTCCGCAACCGCCTCATGCTCGCGCTCGCCTACGACTGCGCGTTGCGCCGCGAGGAACTCTGCGCGCTGGAGGCGTCAGACATCGACCCAGCCCACCGTCTTGTGACGATTCGGGCCGAGACGACCAAGACCAAGGTCGGGCGCGTCGTCCCCTACTCCGCCGTCACCGGCGATCTGCTCGCCGCCTACCTGCGCGAGCGTCGGGCGCTCGGCCGCGCCAGGGGACGGCTGTTCCTGTCGACTTCGCCGCGCAACCGCGGCCGGCCGATCGGCAAGTGGACGTGGTCGAAGGTGGTGCGTGCCCTGGGCCACCGGGCCGATGCGCCAAGGCTCGGCACCCACACGATGCGGCACCTGTGCCTGACCGATCTCGCGCGGGTCGGCTGGGACATTCACGAGATCGCCCAGTTCGCCGGCCACCGGAGCGTGCAGTCCACCCTGCTCTACATCCATCTAAGCGCGCGGGATTTGTCGGCGAAGTTCGCGGCCACCGCCGCGGAACTGCACAAGGCGCGCCTCGCCGTCATCGCGGGGGTGGCCCGATGAGTATGCGCTCCGACGAACTGGCGCCGTCGAGTTCCGCATCCTGGAAGGTCGAGCCACCGACTGACCGGACGCCGGAACTGCTGGAGCATGAGCATCTCGCGTTGGACGTCCTTGCGGGGTTGTTCGCGCAGCGCCGCCGTCAGCGACCGAGGGCGGTGCGCGCCGACCTCGAACGGCTCCTGTCGCCGGTTGAAGCCGCCCTCGACCGCATGGGTTCGGCACCCGCCCCGCGCAACTCGGCCATCCGCGTCATGACACAGGAGCTGCTCGCAAGGCGGTGCCCATGGTGGGCGTGGTCGCAAGAGGATTGGCTGGATATTCTGTGCCCGACGGAGGGAGCCTTCCAGGCGCGCAACGGCTGCCATGGCAAATGCCGTCAATACGTCGTTGCCCTCGCTTATCGCTTGGGCGGCTTCGATCGCCTGGAGGAGATCGGCACGTTCTTCCAGTATCGACTGGCGCTGAAGGTGTTCGGCCGAGACGCGGTCGACGCCACGGGCCGACGCGTGCGCGAGGAGATGCGCTCCGTGGGCTTCTCCGCCGCTGTCCCGCGCGGCCTGATGCAGGCGCTCCACGCCGCCATGCTTTACCAGCGGTCGGACCGCCTGGAAGACGTCACCGTCGAGACCCTGCGGCGCGTGGCCGCCAGCGGGCCGGAGCACATGCGCACCGGCGCCGCAGCCCTCTCGCGCGCCCTAGCGCGTCTGGGGACGATCGAGGAGGGCTTCAGCCTTCATGGGGAGCAGCAGCGTCGTCCGCTCGGCGAGCGTAAGGCTACGGACGACGTGCCCCCGACGTGGTTGGACTGGTGCGACCGCTGGCGGGCCGCCGCGACCGTCGCCCCGTCCTCAATCATGAGCATCTACTACGGCCTTCTCAAATGCGGGCGCTGGTTGGGGGACCGGCATCCCGACATCCGCTCGCCCGCGCAGTGGGACCGCGGGCTTGCGCTGGAGTACGCCGCAGCCGTCATGAGGATGCGGATCGGGGACTGGGCAGGGCCCGTCGGGGCCGCAGCCGCTCGAACGGGCGAGCCGATGAAGCCCGGCGCGATCGCGTCGCACCTACGCTGTGTGCGCGCCTTCTTCAACGACCTGCAGGATTGGGAGTGGATTGCGCCGCGCTTCGCTCCGGCCCAGACGCTCGTACCGTCGCGGGCGGTTCGGGCGAAGATCGGGCCCGCGCCGCGGGTCATCGCCGACGATGTCTGGGCCAAGCTGATCTGGGCGGGACTGAACCTAACCAAGGACGATCTGCGGGACCGCACAAGACGTGAGGGCTGGGCCGATCAGCCGCCTCGCTATCCGCTCGCGCTCGTCCGGGCGCTGGGGATCCTGTGGCTGTTCGGCGGCCTGCGTCGCGACGAGATCCACCGCATGCGCGTCGGCGCGATCCGGTGGTCGCCCGCCCCGGAAGGGGAGGACGCATCACCGACATGCCTGCTCGACGTGCCGGTCAATAAGACCGGGCGTGCGTTCACCAAACCGGTCGATCCGATCGTCGGGACGATGATCGAGACATGGGAGGCCGAACGCCTGCCCCACCCCAGGCGCATCGATGTCAAAACCGGGGAGCGGGTCGACTGGCTCTTCGTCCACCGAGGGCGGCGGGTGGCGGCGGACTACATCAACCGCTCGCTCATCCCGATTCTGTGTGCCAAGGGCGGCGTGCCCAAGGCGGACGCCCGGGGTCGGATCACCAGCCACCGCGCCCGCGCCACGATTGCTACGCAGCTCTTCAATGCCAAGGAGCCGCTGTCTTTGTTCGAGCTGCAAGCCTGGCTCGGCCACGCCTCGCCGCAGGCGACGCAGCACTACGCAGCGGTGACGCCCACGAAGCTCGCACGCTCCTTCGACCGTGCGGGCTACTTCGAGCGCAACGTGCGCACGATCGAGGTTCTGGTGGACGGAGCGGCACGGCGGAGCCGCAGCGACGGGCCGGACGCTTCGTGGCAATACTACGACCTCGGGCACGGTTACTGCACCTACGACTTTTTCGACCAGTGCGCACACCGCATGGCGTGCGCCAGGTGCTCGTTCTACGAGCCGAAGGACTCCGCGCGCATGCAGGCGCTGGAGGCCGGCGGGAACCTCAAGCGGATGCTGCAGGAGATCCCGCTGACCGACACGGAACGCGAGGCCATCGAGGAGGGCGCGACGCTGATGGATGGGCTCGTCGCCGGCCTCGCGCAGGTACCGACGCCGGACGGCCGCACGCGCAAGGAGATCGAGGCGAAATGCTGCGACGCCACTAAAGGAAGCGACGGATAGCAACAGCGTTGCTGGCGCAAGCACTTCAGATCTTTCCTTACCGGCCTAGACCCGCGCCATGGAACGTTCCAGAAAGCGAAACTTAGCCCATCGGCAACTTCAATGCTTTCATACGGGGCGGTCCCGACAGCCTGCGGCCCATCGAACCCTAGACGAGCCCGACGAACACCTGGACACCCACATCAACGTGGTTGCTGACGAGAGTGGCGTCTGACATGAGGCACCTCGTCGGATGGCATAGCATGGGCAGGCGGTGCCGGCAACCGGTCACCGGTTCGGCACGGACGCGCCGGCATAGGGATCGTAGGCGGCTGTCGGCGCGGGTTGCGGTGCCGGCACGGGGACGGGCGGCAGCGCGTCGACCTGCGTTTCTGTGTAAGGCGCGGGTTGTCCATCGAACACCGCAAGGCGGTACAGGGCGCCAGCGATGACGGGCGCCCCGAACAGGATGAAGCATCCGAGCACGACCGTGGCGCCGCGGCGCAGGTCGACGCGGCCGGTCAACAGCAGATAGCCCAGCCCCGCGACCGCGATGATCGCGACCAGCGTCGCGGTGGTGCCGAGCAGAACACCCTCGATCCAGCGCGCGGCGAGCTCCAGCGAGGAGTTCTCACCACCGATGGATGAGCCTGACACCGTGCTCATTTCCACTGGCGCACCTCGGCGACGTAGCGCCGCCCGCCGCGACGCGCGAGCTGGACGTAGAGACCGATGGTGGCCCGGACATAGTCGCGGATATCCTGCCGGCCGAGGCGGGTGCCACCCTGGAGGATGAGGAGCGCGAGCTGCTCGACGGCGCCTTCGGTGCTGTCGGCATGGATGGTGGTCATCGAGCCGGGATGCCCGGTGTTGACCGCACGCAGAAAGGCATAGGCCTCGGGGCCGCGCAATTCGCCAAGGATGATGCGGTCGGGACGCATGCGCAGCGAGGCGGAAACGAGGTCGTCGGCGCTGACCTGGGCTTCGCCCAGCGCCCCGCGTACGGCGAGGAGCCGGACGGCATTGGCATGGCGGACCTGAAGCTCGGGGGTGTCCTCGATAGTGATGAGCCGCTCGTCGGAGGGGATCTCTCGAAGGAGCGCGCTGAGGAACGTGGTCTTGCCGGTCGAGGTGCCGCCCGAGACGAGGATGTTGCGACGTCCAAGTACTGCCTGACGCAGCGCGGCCGCGGTAGCGCCGCGCGCAAGGAAATCCGCGATCGTGTCGTCCTCGTCCGACCGGCTGCCGGCGTCGTCGACACTCGTGGTAGCGAACGCGCCGTTCGCCGCATAATCGTCAAGCGACAGGTCCGCGGCAAGGTGCCGCCGGATCGCCACCGCCCAGTGGCGCGCGCTCGCGGGCGGCGCTACGATCTGTACGCGCGCGCCGTCGGGGAGCGCGGCGGACAGGAGCGGATGTTCGCGGTTGATGCCCTGGTGCGACCAGGCGGCGATCTGGCGGGCGAGGCGCTCGAGGATGGGTTCGTCGATCGCGGGAAGGTCATGGCGCTCGATCCTGCCGCCCAATGTCTCGGCCCAGACCTCGCCGGGACGATTGATGTAGAGGTCGGTCACGTCGTCGCGCGACAGGAGCGGACCGAGCGGTGCCAGATAGCGGTGGAGATACCGCCAGCCATCGGGCTGGCTCATGGTTCGCGCGACGTGCTGAAATCGAGGTCGCGCGCGACGAACACGCTGACGCTGGTCCCGGGCCGCACGCTCAGCGTCGGGCGCACGACATTGGGCTGGACGAACCGGCCGGTCAGCGCCTGGCTGCCGCCCGGCAGTACGACCACCGAGCCGTTGCCCGCGCGCGAGGCGAGGTTGACGCCGACGTCGAGCGAGGATTGCAGGATCGCGCTGCCGAAGCGTTCCCAGAAGTGCGAGTTGACCTTTGCGCGCACCCCGCCGCGCCCGACCGTGTCCGCGGCTGGTGAGCCGATCTCGATCGTCATGCCGTCGGGCCGGATCAGGCGCGACCAGACGATGCCGGCGCGGTTCTGCCCCGGCGCGGTGTCCGCGCCATATTCGCCGACGAGGCGGCTGCCGCGCGGGATCAGTACCTGGCTACCGTCGAACCCCCGGATGTCGCGCTGGACGAGCGCGCGGGCGTAGCCGGGGCGGGTACTGTCGTAGCCGGTCTCGAGCACCGCCGGGATGAGCGTCCCTTGCGGGACCGTCGTCGCGCGATTGGCGAACATGCCTGCGCGCGCACGTTCGGTCGTGGTCCCCGACTGGCTGGGCAGTCCCAACGGATTGAAGCCCGGGCGGGGGCCCGCGCCCGGCTCCGTCGGCGTCGCGGCCTGCGTCGTATCGACGACCAGTGTCGGACCGCCGGCATTGCGCTGGACGGGCGCGGACGGTGCGATCTGAACCGGGGGTGGAACCGGCGGCGCGTAGGAGGGCTGCGGTTGCCGGGTCATGAGCGGGACTGGTGGGACAGGGCTTGGCCGGACCTGCGGCGCGGGCGCGGCGATCGGTGCAGGCACGGGTTCCGGGATCGGAGGCGGGAGATAGAGCGGCAGGGCCGCGACGGATACGGGAATGTCCGCTGCCTGCGGGCTGGTGGCGGGCGCGCTCAACGCCTGGCGGCGGGCATTGAGCGCCAGGAACAGGAGGATCCCGGCAAGGACGGCCGCCACAATGACGACGGCGAGCGGCACGCCGCGCGACGGCGTGGCGACGACCGGGCGGCTGTCGCGCGGCGCCGGTTGCGCGGTGTCGGGCGGGATCATCGCTCCTCGTCCGGCAAGGGCGGCAGGCGCCGCGCGCGCGCGGCCGCGCGGTCGATCCGGAACACCAGGCGCTCGGCGACGCTGTCGATGACGTAGATGCCGCCCTGCATGTTGCCGTTGGCCAGGGTCTCGCGGCCCGCGCCGTCGACGGTGTAGGCGGCGGGAAGCGGGGCGTCGGCTGCCCATTCGATATAGGTGTGGACGCCGTCATCGTGCATCGCGACGGGTCGCAACGATCGCTCGCCGCCCAGACGATAGCGGCGCTCCGTCGAGGGGGTGGGAGGCGGCGGTGCCGGCGTCGCCCCCGGCGCGGCATAGCGGAACCGGATCGTATAGGGCGGCGTGCCGCCCGCCGATGCCGTGAGGTCGAACGCATAGGAGCGGACATCGGTGAAGACGGTGAGGTTGGTCGCGGCGCCTGCCTGCACCGGCTTCACGAACAGACGGTTGCCGGCCTTGTTGGCGGTGACCTGCCAGTTCGCGCTGTCGCCCACCGCGGCGCTTTGCACGACCTCGTCGGGGGCGAGCTCGATCGTCACCTGATAGCCGGGTGCGCCCTCGACCAGCACGACCTGATCGGGTTGCCAGTCGACGACCTGGATCCGCGGATCGCCGGGTCCGGGGACGGGACGCACCTGCGCGCTCACCATGACCGGCAGGAGCAGGGCGACAAGGCCCGAAGCGCGCAATGCGATCACGGGGCGCTGCCCCCGCTGACCGGTCCGCCGACCGTCCTGTTGTCCGGCATGGATCCGGGCATCACCAAGGGGCGTCCGGCGGACACTCCGGGCGCGGAAGCGGGCGAGCCGGGCTGCGCAGCCGGTATGGCGGAGGACGGGGCCGGCAGCACTTCGGGGTTGCGGCGATAGCCCGTCACGCGGAACCCGAGCGGATTGATCATCCGATCGGCGACGCTCATGGCGTCGCCCGAGTAGGTGTAGCGCACGACCGCGACCCAGGAACCGAGCGGGCGCGCCGACCCGCCGGCATCCTGCCGGGTCGTATCGAAGCGGACCAGCGATGATCCCCTTCCCAAAGGCGAGACGCTCTTCACCTCGACGTCGATCACGCTCGAGCGGGGAAGCCGTGCGAGCGGCGAAGCCGGGTTCGAGGCCTGCATCGAGGTGAGGTAGTCGGCACGTGCCTGCCCGCCCGACCAGAGCGCGACCTTGCGATAGTCGCTCTGCACCGTCTGGTAGGCGAAGCCCTCGCGCGCGATCACATACTGGACGAGGAACGATTGGGTGAGCGCCGCATCGCTCGTCGTCAGCTGCGCGTCGACCGGCCTCAGCGCCTGCACGAATCCCGTCTGGCGGTCGACCATCAGCGTATAGGGCTCGACGGTCTTGAGCGGCGTCAGCGCGACGAGCGCGATCGCCTCGCACACCGCGACGAAACAGGCCGCTCCCGCCACGATCCACGCCACCTTGCGCGATCGGCGCAGCATATCGCCGCGGTCATGCGCCCAACTGTCGCCTTCGGCGAAATACATCTCGAGCGCGGATTTGTCCTTCTTCATGCCCGTCGATCCCGAACCCGGCTGCTCGCCGATATGCGCGTCGCGGTCCGCCGGCGAAAGCGCTGCCCGATCGGCGCGGCTCCGCTCGATAGGGACGCGGACGAGCCGGGGGCTGAAGACGCGGAGCGCTCCGCCATGCCCGCCGCGGCGGTCCGCACCGTCGATGCCGCCTCCTCGCGGCGCTGCATGACGGTGATCGCATCCGCCACGCCCGCCGCACGCGACCGGCTGCCCGGCGCCTGTGTTCCTTCGGCAAGAGCGGCCGGCAACATGGACGGAGAACGTGCGGGCAGGGAGGGTTCGCGCCCCGGAGCGCGGTTCTGCGACACGGCTCCATGCGGCAGGCGCAGTCCCGCCCCGACCCTTGCGGCGACGAAGAGAAGCCCGGCGAGCATTGCGGCGAACACGAGCGTGGCGGCGAGCAGCGTGGCGGGGACGCCGGTGATCGCCTCGTTCCCGGCGCGCCGGACGACGAGGTTGGCGAGCCACGGCTCGAGGAGCGCGAGCTCGACCGACAGCGCGATCGTGGCGACGAGCGCGCCCAGCGCGGCGCCGATCAGCGCGCGCAGCCAGCCTTCGAACAGGCCGCGCGTACCGGCGAAAAGGAGGAAGGCGATGAACAGGGGGCCGAGCGCGAGAAGGAAGCCGGCGGCCAGCCGCGCCAATCCGAAGCTGGCCGCGGCAGCGGCGATGAACACGATCCGCGACGCGCCGAGCGCGAACGTATCGAACCCCGCCCACAGCTGCGGCTCGACCGGCGAGAGGCCCCCGACGTTCGGATCGGTGACGGGCACGCCCACCCCGTAGATCGAGAGCGTCCGGAAACCCTGGTCGACGGCGTCGAGCCGCGCCGCCAGATCGCCCGTCGTCCCCGGCAGCCCGCTCGCCCCGCCGATCCCTGCGGCCAGTTCGCCGGGCGCGCGCAGCGCCACATCGTAGATGAGAACCTGGTAGGCGGGCCAGCTCGTCGCGAGCGCGAGCACGGTCCCGATCTTCACGAACGCGAGCACGCCCTCGCGCAGCGTCGGGGTGTCGCCGAGCAGCATGCGATAGCCCGTGAGCGCGATGAAGATCGTGAGCAGCGCGAGAAGCAGGACCGAAACGGGCGAGCCGGGCGTCGCAAGCGCGCCATATCCCTGCGCCCCGAGCGTTGCCGCCTGACAATCGAGATAGGCGAAGAGCCCGCTGGCGAAACGCTCGGACGCGGGCACGTATTGGCAGGCCATCACAGCCGCTCCATGAGGACCGGCATCCATGCCGCCGGATCATCGCCGGTTTCCACGCGCACCTCGTCGAGGAGGCGTACGGTCCGCTCGCGGCCGGAGAGGATGGTCAGCAGCTCATGGTCGCCGGCAAGGTTGAGCCGTGCGACGACGCTCTCGTTGCCGTGCTTGACGAGGAAGCAGCGCGCGGTGTCGGGGAGCGAGCGCACCAGCTCATATTCGTGGGCCGTCAGCCCGAACCCCTCGATATAGTCCGACGCCTGCGCCTTTGGGTTGGCCATGAAGATCTGCGTGGCGGCCTGCTCGATGATCGCGCTTGCAATCCGGCTTTCGAGCGCATCGGCCGCGCTCTGCGTCGCGAACCCGACGATACCGTTACGCTTGCGGATCGTCTTCTCCCAGTCCTTGATCCGGCGCACGAACACCTCGTCGTCGAGCGCCTTCCAGCCCTCGTCGACGACGATGATCGCGGGAGTGCCGTCGAGCCGCTCCTCCACCCGGTGAAAGAGGTACATCATCGCCGGCGTGCGCACCGCGGGATCGTCGAGGATCTGGGTCATGTCGAACCCGATCGCGCGAATGTCGAGGTCGGTCCTGTCCTCGGCCGCATCGAACAGCCAGGCGCGTTCGCCATCCCCCCACCACGGCCGCAGCCGTGACCACAGATCGCCCGCGACGGGCCGGCGGTCGCCGCGGAACAGCTCGACCAGATGCCGCAGGCGGCGCATGTCGGGCGCCTCCGCGTAGTTCGCCGCGATCGCGTCGCTGATCCGGCCCACCTCCTCTAGGTCCGCGCCGCCCGCCAGCTGCACGACCCAGTCGATGAGGAACTGGCGGTTGGCGGCCGTATCCGGAAGTCGGAGCGGGTTGAGCCCGGAAGAGACGCCGGGGCGCAGCACGTCATACCGCCCCCCGATCGCCCGGAGGAAGAGTTCGGCGCCGCGGTCCTTGTCGAAGAAGACGATCCGCGGGTCGAACCGGCGCGCCTGCGCAAGCAGGAAGTTGAGCACCACTGTCTTGCCCGAGCCCGAGGGGCCGATGACGGTGAAATTGCCGAGATCGCCCTGGTGGAAGTTGAAATGATAGGGACCGGCAGCCGTGGTCTCGAGCAGCGTCACCGCATCGCCCCAGTGGTTGCCGTGCGCGCTTCCCAGCGCGAAATTGTGACCGCTGGCGAGCCCGGCGTAATTGGCGGTGGAGACGAGCCCGCGTCGGGCGATATATTTGAAGTTCCCCGGAAACTGCGCCCAGAAGGCGGGCTCGAGCGCGATATCCTCGCGCGCCGCGATGACGCCGAGATCGGCGAGTGTGGCCTGTACTTCGGCG
This sequence comes from Sphingomonas sp. OV641, assembly GCF_900109205.1. Lineage (NCBI taxonomy): Bacteria > Pseudomonadati > Pseudomonadota > Alphaproteobacteria > Sphingomonadales > Sphingomonadaceae > Sphingomonas > Sphingomonas sp. OV641. Next base: position 11,778 of record NZ_FNZB01000010.1, read on the forward strand.
ATGCCTGCATCGACCGCGTCGGGCGTGTCACCGCGTACCGCGATCGTCATGTGGTGCTCGCCGAACCCGGCGCGGCCCGCCGCGACCTCGTCCTTGGCAGTGCCGAGGCTGGCGCGCAGGCTCACCGCCTCGTCCTCGGCCGACCGCATACGCCGTAGCGCAAGGTTCATCCGACCGAGCGCCGCCTGCCGCTCGACGAAGCCGAACGACTGCGTGACAACAATCTCGAACGGCAGCCGCAGCAGCTCGTCGAACATCCCCGCGCTGGTATGGCCCGGGTAATCCTTGATCGACAGCATCCCGAGGAAGTCGCGGCCGCGCTGTCCGACCGGCGACAGCTCGATCGTCTCCTGCCCGAAGCTGATGCGGCGCGCCGGCAGATAAGCGCCGATATCCTGCGTCGGCAGCAGGACGGGATGCATCTCGCCGTTGACGAGCTGCGACAGGAACTCCAGCACCTCGGACGCCGGGCCTTCGCTCGTCTCGTAGATGCCGAGCAGCCGCGGCTCGTAGCTGCCGAGCGCCGCGAGCAGCGCCTCGCGCGCCGTGTCGAGCTGGCGCAGCTCCTGCGTATTGTCGTCCCTGTCGGGCCGGCTGAACAGGTCGCGGATGCCGTCGAGCAGGCCGACACGGCCCTGCAGCGGGCGGCGGACGAGCGTGAGGTAGAGATCGTTGACATACAGGCGGCGCTCGCCGAGCCGCGCCTGCCACGTGGCATCCAGCCGCTGCGAGAAATCGTCCGGGAAGTCGCCTTCGAGCGCCACGTCGACGCGTCGGCGGACGATATGATGGTAGAGCGCGAACCGCGAGGTCCCGATCGCGCGCAGCATCGCGTCGCGCAGCCGCTTGCGATAGTCGAGCTCGTCGCTGTCGGCGGTCTCGAACAGCAGCCCGCGCAGGTGGATCGTCTGAAAGAGAAGGCCGTCGCGGGTTTCGACGGTGTTGGCATCGACGTGGCGCGCGTAAGGAAGATGCCGCCCCGCCGGAGCCTCCCGGGCAACCACCTTCGGGTCGCGGGTCAGGGCCGGTAGGAGTTGCATCGCCAGATCGCGTGGTTGCGCACGCGCGGGCAGCGGCCGACCTTCGTCAGCCACAGATCGAAGAAGCGCGGCTCGCGCACGCACAGCACCACGCCGACGAGATGGATGACGAGCGCCGCGGCGATGACCCACGGGGTCCGGAAAATCAGGAACAGTTCGGTCGCGATGACCGCATTGGCGGTGAAATAGCTGTAGGTGACGCCGGCGAACATCTGCGGGCGCGTCAGCGCCACGAACAACTGGTCGCGCTCGATCTCGCTCACGGGCTGCCCAGCTGAGCGGTCGACTGGATGCCCGCAACGATGCTCGCCGCACCGAACAGGATGAAGCAGCCGATGATCACTGTGGCACCATAACGCCAGTTGATCCGACCCGTCAGCATCATCAACCCGACTACTGCCACGGCAATGACCGCGACGACGGTAGCGACAGTGCCGAGTAAAGTTCCTTGGAGCCAATTCACGGCACTGACTATGACGCCAGAACCGGCAGGATCTGCTCCGAAATCTTGAGCCTTCAGCATTGATGGGTAGCAAATACCCATAAGCCACAAGGCAGGGCAAATCCTTCTTGTCAACGCGACAAAGCTACGCACCTCGACCACCTTCTTTGCATTGCTTCATGCTTTAGAAGCATTTTTGTTCTTATAAACCAAGTAAGCCGATACTAAAAATGCATATATTATCCCGTTTGCTATCGCAACGTATTCCTCTCGCGAAAACAACCAGGAGCTTGGAACAAGAATCTTGTAGAATATCAGGCCGGCCTTTGAGGAAAGCATTATGAAAATAATAGAAGTGAAGAACGGCATCAGCCCACCGACTAACCCGGCGCAAGCCGCAATCTGAAGAATTTGAGCGCGCATTTTCACCGATCCCATCGGCAGGCATTTGAGGGCATGGGCATATTCTTAAAATATGTTCGGATCTGAGCGCCAGCCGGCCCCTGTCCCTTTGCGGCGTCGCAAAGGCGTTGATTGCAGATCTGCAGCATCCTTTTCTTTGTTAATGAAAAGTTCGAGAAAATAGACAATTTGTTATCTGTGTAGCATATGTCATGAGCCCGGCAAGCTCGATCTAGGGCGTCCTTAGGAATTCCAGACCCGCCTGCCCCGCAATAGTTGCCATATGTCCAGGGGCCGTGAACCGGTGTTGCGGCAGCAGCGGCGATCGGTGCTGCGATAGACAAGCCAGGATCGAGAATAGTACTCGGGCTTAGTCGCCGACCATTAACAATAATGTCCTGAGAATCGGAGGTGCCCAAGGAGCGGTTTGCCTGCTCATTCCTGACCATCTGCTGATCCTGGCGCAGCTTAATCTCGGCCTTGCTTGGGCCGCCGCCAAAGATGCCGCCGAAGAGGCTGTTCACCAGGCCTCCGACACCCCCAAGGATAACAGGCAGCGCCTGCGTAAAGGTAAATTTGGCTACGAGCGGTGCCGTTACGACAATATCAGCATACTCTCCCGTTGGGTCGGTTGCGTTGATCGGATCGTTGCCGACATAGGCGTACATGTTGAGCCCGTCGCCGTAGCCGATCGGATCGGCCTGCATGAAGCGGCCGAGCGTCGGCGAATAAGCGCGGGCCTTGTAGTGATACATGCCCATCGCGGGCAGCCAAGCCTGTCCGGTATACTGGAACCGACCCATGTTGGTAGACGCCGGGATGCCGAACTCGTCATAGCGGTTAATCCCGACCGCGTTGCCCGCGCCGTCGGTCACCGCGACGATGCTGCCGCGCTCGTCGCCGATCAACCAGCGGCGGTCGTTGATGCCGGAACCTTCATACCACAGGATCGGCTCATCGTCGTTGGGGCCAAAGACATAGCGACGCAGGATCGTCCCGCCGGTATTCTGCTCGGAGATGAGGTCGGCACCGTCATATTGCAGAACGATCTGCCCGTTCTCGTTCAGGAGCCGGCCGACCGGATCGTAATCGAGTGACGCGTTCGGGCCCGACACAAGCCGGTTCTCGGCGGTATAGCCGTAAGTGGAGCCCCCGGAGCTTGTCAGGTTTCCGCGGCCGTCGTAGCCGAAGCCGACGGCACCGGCCTGGGTGTACTGGTTCAGTCCGTTGACGCTGTACGCGCGGTCCACGCTTGTCGGGCTGACCCAGGTGTAGCTGTTGTTGGACGCCGTGCGGCTGCTGATCTGACCTGCCGCATTGTAGCCGAGCGTCACGGTGAGGTCCGCAGCCGTCCCGGCCAGATCGTTCGTCAGGCTGGTAAGCTGCGATCCCACATTGTAGCCATAGCTGGTCGTCGTGCCGTTACCGCGCGTGATCGACGTCCGTCTGCCGAGATTGTCGTAGGTGAAGCTTGCGAGGACGAACCCCCCGTTCTCGCGAATGGCGGAAAGTTCGCCGGTAACGAGATATTCATAGGTGACGAAGAAGCCGTCCGACCAGGTCAGCCGCGTCCGGCGCCCCGCGGCGTCATAGCTGTACGAGCGTCCGAGCACGCTCGTCGTCTCGCCGGTCCTGCGCCCCAAGGCATCGTAGCTGAGGTTGATGTTCTTGCCAGAGAGGTCGAAGGCGCGCGTCATGTTGCCTGAAGCGTCGTAGGAATAGCCACGGCTCGCGTCCGTCGAGATCGGCGGCACGCTGACGCCCGTGAGCCGGTTGCCGCTGTCGTAACTGTACGCAAGAGCATTATTGTCGCGCAGCCAGCGCTGGGTGACGTTGCCGCTCGCATCATATTGCAGGGTTTCGGCACTTCCTCCCGGATAGGTCGTCGTCCTGAGCCGGTCGAGGCCGTCATAACCGTAGGAGGTGACGTTGCCGTTGGCGTCCGTCACCGAGGCCGTCTGTCCGTTCGGCGTGTAAGCGGTACCCTCGGTCGCCGTTGTCCCCGTGCCATAACCCGCCGTTACCTGCGTTGTCCGGCCCACGGCGTCATAGCTGAACTTCGAGATACGATCCGGGCCGGAAGCGCCTTCGGCCTGCGCGGTGCATGCCGATGCCGGCAGCGTTCCCCACGCGGCGTTGTTGAGGCGCAAGGCCGAGCAATCGAGCCGCTGGCCGATATAGCTGTTCTGCGTGACGGAATACACGGTTCCCGACGCGCTCGTCGTCTCGGACAGCAACCGGTCGAGGCCGTCGAAGCGACGCTCGACCTGCTGCAGCGGGATAAAGCCGTTCCATCCGTTGTCGGACGGATCAGCGACCGTCCCCTGCTCGACCCTGGTCACGCGTCCGCGCACATCGAACGACGTGCGCGTCGCGCGCCGCGTCAGCGGCCCGGCGCCGTCGGGATCCGGCGTGATCCGCCCGACCTGCTGCCGAGCGCCATCGTAACGGAAGTAGCTCGTATCGTCGCTGCCCGGTAACGGCCCGTCGACCGAAACCGCGTTGCCGAACACGTCATATGTCGTCGAGACCGTTGACGCCAGGGTGCCGTCGCCCGCCTGCTCGGTCACCGTCGCGGGCAGACCGTTCACGTCATAGGCGATGGTCGTGACCCGCTCGCCGGCGGTGCCGGGGCAACTGGTGGCCGTCCGACAGGTCGCGGTGCGCACCAGGCGCTGGGCGCCGTTGACGGCGCCATAGCCGAAACTGGTGGTCGCCCTTATACCGTTGGCATCCGCGGGCGCGACGACAGACAGGACGTTCCCGGTCGTCGGATCGTAATTATAGTCGGTCTGGTTGCCGCGCGCATCGCGTGTCGATTGCGGCTTGTCGCAGGTTGCGGCGCTCGCGCAAGGAAACGATGCCGTGCTGACCGCGTCCGCGATCCCCGATCCCGACTTTGCGATCGCGCGCGTCTCGATGAGGTTGCCGCGCCCGTCATAGCTGTATTGGGTCGCGTTCCCCTCGGGCGCCGTCACCCGCGTGGTTCGTCCGAAACCGTCATACTGGAAACCCGTCGTCTGTCCCAGCGCATTGGCGGACGACAGCATCTTCTGGGTCGTGATGTTGAAGGTGTAGACCGATACGCCGCCATGAGGATCCGTGACCCTGGTGGTGCGGACATTTCCGCTGTCGGTATAGGTATAGGCGGTCGGCCCCGACGCATCGCTGACCGACGAGATGCGGCCGATCGAGTTATAGACGATCGTCACGTCCGCGGCGCTGCTGCCCGGATAGGTGATCGCGGTGATCCGGCCGTCCGCGTTGATCGCGTAACCGGTCGATCGTCCGGCCATGTCCGACACGGTCATCGTCCGCGCGCCGGTATAGGTCGACTGGCTGTAGCTCGAGGTGGCGAGGACGCCGGTACCCCGCGCGACGTTCGAGACCGAAACGCCGGTCCTCGTCAGCCATATTTTCGCGGACTGGGCGTCGGACGCCGAGTTCGCGGCATAGTTGAACGTGATCCGGTAGCCGCCGCTGCTCTGGACATAGGCCAGGCGGCTCATGTCCATCATCTCGGTGTGATTGAGGATCCAGTAGGTCCCGGTCTGGTAACTGAACGACAATGTCTCGCCGTTCGGTCGACGGACCTGTGTCGCCCGATAGCCGTCGCGGTAATCCGCGTCGGCGAACGTGGTGACCGTGCCGTCCTTCGACGTGTGAACGTAGGTATAATTCTGAAAGACGAGCGACGCTCCGTCGCCCTGATCGGGAGAATAGGTCGCTCCACTTTTGGTGAACGTCTCGGATGCACCGCCGACACTGACCGTGACCTTGTTGTTGCCCTCGACGAGGGTGACGTCATACTGGTCCCGCCACTGGTTGACGCCGACCCAGTGCCGTTTGTGCGTCAGTCCGCTCGACGCATCTCCGACCGACATGTCGGTGACCGAAAGGTTGAGTGCGCCAGTCGCCAGATCGACGCCGTAGCTGTCAGGAGAGGATTGTACCGGCGCGACCGGTGTGCCGCCCGATGCCTGCCCGAGCGCGGGCATGGCCATGCCGGAGCAAAGCGCGGTGCTGAGCCCCAGCATAACCCGCCGTGACACTCTTAAATCCCGCCGCCCCTGAACACCGAAATGCATCGTAAACCCCCGTTTGCAATACAAAGAGCATCATACGCTCCGCCATGACCGCATGCCGATCACGCTGTTACGGACACTGTTGGCCAGGTCTGGGCCGCGGGCCTGCGGGTCCCCTCACCCGGATCGTTGCGGTGCCGCTGGCGCTCTGTCCGCCGGTCGTGTTCTGGACCGTGTACGGGGCCGAAAACTGCTGCGTTTCGGCCGGTTCGCACATCCCAGGCGTCGGGATGACCGGCGCTGTATAATTCACCGACTGACCGTCTCCCGCCACGCTTGCGGTTCCACCGCCGGCGGACACGGAAAAGGCAGTGATGCGTGCCGGGGAGCTCGACGACGCCAGCGTCGAGAGACCGATCGAGTAGCTGCCCCCGGAATTGTAGTTCAGTGTCGGGTTGAGCGCGGTCGGCCCCGAGGCGGGCGGCGTCGGTGTCGGGGTAGGCGTCGACCCGGCGGTGAGTTTGTAGGATGTACGGTTACCGGCAGGATCATAGCGTATCGTGGTGGTTGTGGCGCCACTCGGTCCGCCGTTCGCCGATGTGACCACAAGGCGCCCGAGGGGGTCGTAAGCGTAGGTACTGGTTGTCTGGGCTGTGGCAGTTGCCCCAACCAACCCGAGCCAGGCCGCTCCGATTAGATACCGGCTTTTCATTACGTCCCCCCGGATTTGCTGCAAGGTTCTTTTTGCAGAGGCTATGCCTGTTCCCAACCGTTGTACAGCCGCGATTGGCGTGCCGGACCGTTACCGCGACAGGATCCGAGCATCGTCCAAAGCAGACGGTTCGTACGTCGACGGGGCAGCTTGGACCTCTCCCTCCGAGAGAAGGTCGCTTGGGGTTGGCAAAAAGCGGTAGACGGTGCCTCGCGAAATACCGAGTTCGCGCGCGATGTGCGCCGGCCGCATGCCGTCTGCCGCCAGTTTACGGACCGCCTCGGGATCGATGCGCGGCTTGCCGCCCTTGTAGACGCCCCTGGCCTTTGCTGCCGCGATGCCTTCGGCCTGCCGCTCCCGGCGCAGGTTCGTCTCGAACTCGGCGAAGACGCCGAGCATGTCGAGGAACGCCTTGCCCGCCGCGGTGCCGGTGTCGATCGGCTGCTCGGTCGACCTGAGCGCGACCCCCTTGCCTTTTAGTTCGTGGACGATGTCCTGCAGATCCTTCATCGACCGGGCCAAACGATCGATCCGCGTTACCACCAGCGTGTCGCCGTCGCGAAGGAAGTCGAGCAGGGTCTGCAACTCGGTCCGTGCGCTGCGATCGCTGCCCGACTTCTTCTCGGATCGTATCGTCTGGCACCCCGCGGCGCGCAACGCCGCTTCCTGGATACCGACGTCCTGGTCGGTCGTCGATACGCGGGCGTAACCGAAAAGCGCCATTGAAGCCTCATTCTGTTCGATCAGCTTCTAGACCGCGGCGCGCAGCTGTTCAATATGGCTGCGATCGACCCGAATGAGACACTTTTCGTGTCCAAGGGTGAGTGGACAATCACGGTCTACCCATTTGGACATATGGATTATGCCGGTTTTGTAGCTCTGTCATTCGGTCATCTTGTGTCCATCTGCCGTAAATGGCATTGTGGTTGGAAGTGATGGATGAAGGTAGCCGGACCGATGGCAACACGAACCATGGATATACGGGTGAGCGGCAATGGCCGCATGATTCTCCCCGCGTCGGTGCGCAAGGCCATGGGCCTGCATGGCGATGCGAAGGTCATCCTGACGCTGGAGGATGACCAGGTACGCCTGTCTCCGATCGGACATGGTGTCTCGCGCGCGCAGGCGCTCTATCGTGAACATGCCAGGCAGACGCGGACAACCGACGAATTCCTCAATGATCGCAAGGATGAGACTGCCGCTGACCTTGGCGAAACCGAGGGTGGCAATCGGGGAGGGTACGCGCCATGACGTCAGCCGTCCTCGATGCCTCCGCCGTCCTCGCGCTGGTTCGTGACGAACCCGGAGCCGACAAAGTCGCGGCACATATCGGGCATGCCGCGATCTCGGCGGTCAATCTTCAGGAGGTCGTCAAGGAGTTGCTGCTCAGCGGGCTGGACGATGCTACTTCCCGGGAACTTCTGGACGAACTTCGCCTCGACATCCGCGCCCACGACACCGATGCAGCTTACGCGGCCGCGGCGCTTCATGCCCAGACACGCCAATACGGCCGCGGCCTTGGTGATCGCTCCTGCCTTGCGCTGGCCATCCAGCTCGGCGTCCCCGCACTCACCGCCGACCGTGAGTGGAAGAAGGTCAAGGCCAACGGTTTGCGCGTCGAGCAGGTCCGATAGCGGCCGAAGCGCCGCTTCGGAACATCCACCGTCTACAGGCCGCATAAACACGCCTACTTGCAATTCCACATAATCCTCGGAGCGCGCGATGGCGCAGCCGTCCCCGTTACTCAGCACGATGAGCGGTTTATCGCGCAGCGACGGGTCGAATACCCTCTCCGACGAGCAATAGAAGTTGGAGACGTCAGCGATCGCCCACATGGCGGTCAGCCCTGCAGGTTGCGCACGGAGGCGCGGACGACGCCCCACACTTCGACACTCTCATCCGCGATCACCGCGTCGTAGCGCATCCGCGCGTTGCGGGCCTCGAGGACCGGCTTGCCGTCGCGCCAGACCAACTGGCGGATCACGAAGCCCCCGTCGACCACGGCGATGACGATGCGGCCGCTAACCGGCGTGGCGTCGCGATCGACCACCACCACGTCGTCATCATAGATTCCAGCGTCGATCATGGACTGTCCGCTGACCCGGAACACGAAGCTGGCGGCGCGGTCGAGGCGCAGCAGCGCCACGAGATCGATCGCGGTTTCCTCCCAGTCCTGGGCAGGCGAGGGGAAGCCAGCGCCGGCCGCGCTCACCACCCTCAGGCGAAACGCTGGCGGCAGATCGGCGATCGGCATCGGTTGGGACAGGGGAATCACACACGCGGACATGCGCGCATGATATGCTGGATAAGAACATGAAGGGAACGAGATTTTCCTTTTGTTCTCATTTCGCATGACTCATAGAGTCATGGATGCCGATCCGCCCCGAAAACCGCTGGCTGTACCCGATCGACTGGCCGCTGCTGTCGGACCAGATCCGGTTCGTGCGGGCAGGAGGGCGCTGCGAACGCTGCCGGCGACCGCATCTTCGGCACGTCGCGCATCTGGGCGATGGGCGCTGGTGGGATAGCGAAGCGCGATGCTGGCGATCGGGAGAGGGGCGACGGGTGAAGGTCGGCGACCTCTTCGCGCTCGACGTCGTGCGGATCACCTATGTCGTGCTGGCCTGCGCGCATCTGGATCATGATCCTGGCAATAGCGCGCCGCGCAATCTCGCCGCGCTATGCCAGCGATGTCACATGCTCCACGATGCCGAGGAGCATCGCTGGCAACGCTGGTGGAATGCGTTTCGGCTGCGCGCGCTGCAGGATCTTTACGAAGATCCGCGACACGCTCGCGCGCGAGAACGACGGCGCGGCTAACTCGCGACTGACTGGCAAGCCTTAGCTGCGAAAAAGCCACGTCAGTCTCTGCAAGAACGATGCCGGAAATCTGCTAAGCCATTGATTTAACATAAGATATATTATCGAACAAAACAGGAACGTGGCTTGTGCCGGCTTGGCAACAGCGGCTTAACCAGCGGCCGAACTCTTAACTTGGCTCAATAGTCGAGGTTGCGTTTTTCCATCTGTGCGGCCGCGAGGTCCGCGACCGGACCAGCGCCTTCGGCCAGCTCGTAGATCGCTATCACAGCCCTGTCGTCGAGACGCTCGACCATTGCCTGGACCGCTGACCAGTTAGCCACGTCGAGCGCGACCGTCGTGCTTTCGTTACCGGACACGGCGATCGGCCGCATCAGCCATCTTCGACCAGCGATCGGCCGAATGCAGCATACGGTCCCTAGCATGGGGCAGAACGAGCTGCTGGGCCTCGGCAAGGTCGGCCGCTGCCCTCGCGCGGTAGTCGGCTGCGGTATCGGCCATGAAGTCCCCTCAGTTTAGGCCAGCGTTCTAAAACCCTGGCCCGTTTATCACTTGCCGTTCATCCGATCGCGGACCGCCTTCGCCGGCGCGAACGTCAGCTTGCGTGACGCCGCGATCGTGATCGCCTCGCCCGTCGATGGGTTGCGCCCCTGACGCTCGGGGGTGTCCTTCAGCTTGAACTTGCCGAACCCGTTGAGGCTGACTTCCTCGCCGGTCGCGACGGCCGCGGTGATGTTCGCAAGGATCGCATCGATGACTTTCCTGGCGTCGGCCTTTGCGAGGCCATGGGTGTTGGAGATCTGCTCGGCCAGATCGGATGTAGTCGTCATGAACACGTCCCGGTGGTGAATGATTGTACCGGCCTAGCCCGGTTCATGCCGAACCGCCATCGGGAGTTGCCTCCTGCGCGCTCATCTCACCCTCGTAGGGGCGGACGAGCTTCAGGGCATCTTCATGGCTCCCGTCGAGCCATGTCGTAAAATCGCGGGGGTGGAGGATCGCCGGCATCGCCTTGGGATGCCAGGGCGCGACGGCGGGGTTGGGAGAGGTGGTGCAGAAGGCATAGGCATCGCCGCGCTCGGTCGGCCGCCACAGACCGGCGAAGAAGGCGATGGGCTGGTCAGGCAGCGAGAACCACATCTGGCGGGGTTTGCCGTCATCGCCCTTCCCGCCCTCGGGATGTGGTTCGGCGAAATGCGTGAACGGGACCAGGCAGCGGCGATCGGGACTGGCGATCGACGGCTTCCACATCGACGATGAGAGATTCCGCGCATTGGTGACGAACTTGTCCAGCTTGACCGCCGGGTCGCGCTTGCTCGCTACCTTGGTCGGGAAGCCCCATTCCATCGCGATCGGCTCAAGCGGGCGGTTACGCTCCCCTGCCCGCCTGACGACCAAGCCATAGCGCGCGGTCTTCTTGCCGGTCGGGAAGATCTCGCGCGGCACCGGGTAGGTCTCGTCCTCGGGATACGGCGGCTCGAACCCGACCGACCGCATCACCGCGGCCTGTTTGGCGCTCAGGCGATATCGGTTGCAGATCGGTCCACTCCTTTAATCTGTTTGGCTCAGAAGAACTCCCGGCCACCACGATACTCGCGCCAGGCATTATCCCATTTCGTGCCGACGTCGCCACTCACCGGCCGCGCCCCGAGGTCGTACCCGGCCATCACGTCGTCGATATGCGGTGCCGGCGTCGGGGTGTTGAAAGGCGCGATCCTACGCGCCTTCAGGTGCCAAACATAGGCGAGCTCGTGATCGGTTACCGGCGGGGCCTTGCCCCACGCCACGTCCTGAAACTGGCGCTGCGCCGCGCTCCTCGGCCGGCGCTCGCGCAGACGCAGCGCATCGTAGAACAGCAGATGCTCGCGCAGCAGCGCCTCGTAGCGTTCGATCGTGCGCGGGTTTTCGCCGCTCTGCTCCGTCATGCTTCACTCCGTCAGTGCGGGTGAAAATCCTCGTCAGACTCAATCCGATATGCTAGGCTTTGCAAGCCTAATTCTGACCAGCTCGGTCAGCTACGGATTAAGGAAGGAGCGGCCATGTTGAACCACGAAACTGGCCAAATGGACTGGGATCGGTATCCGATCGGTGGGTCCCCTCCCTCGCCTTCGTCCTATTACATCAATCCGCAGAACATGTATGATATGTCCACTCCTTACGGCCGAGAGCTGATGGATGAGGCTTATCCGTCAAACTCGGCTGTGGTTGAGGGTCACGGGAATTCGAAGTGGACCGCGATGGCAATTATTGCCGTAATCCTCATCGTTTTCTTTTTTCCTTTCCATTAGTTTCTCAACTGCCACCGCCTCGGATCGACCGGAGCGCCATCCCTCCATAATTCATAATGAAGGTGCGACCCGGTCGATTTCCCTGTGCTGCCAACGCGGCCAATCACAGCCCCGGCCTCGACCGTACTTCCTACCTGGAAGCCAGACCGGTCCTGCATATGGAAGTATTTGCTCTGTGAGCCGTCGCCGTGTTGCAGGACCACATAATTCCCGGCACCGTTGGCTTGGAAGTCGTTCCGAATGACCTGACCCGATGCAGGCGCGCGGATCTCCGTCCCGGCTGGCGCTGCAATATCCACCCCTCGGTGATGCCGTCCAGGCTCGCCCGTGACCGGATCGATCCGACCACCCATTCCCGAACTCAGCCGCCCCGAAATCGGCAGCATCGTTCGCTCACCGCGAGGGACTTCGTAAACATGGCTGGTGCCAGCACCTATGCCCAGATTGTCACGGACCCAGTTGCGCGCGCCCTCAACACCCGGAAGTGTCGTCGTGATCCACGCGTCATTGCGCTCTTGGACATGGTCAACTAGCTGACCCGCCGTCCCTCTCGCCTCGTCGACACCATTGCCGACCTCGAATGCGCCACGCGTGATGCGCGCTGACGCGTTCGGAATCGCGTCAGCGACGTTGCCGGCCAGGTCAAGGTCGCGCGAACTCTCGCGGATCGAAACATCTGGCCCTTGCGCCCTGACACCCGCTGCCCGCTGATTGCCCCATTGTTGTACCGCACCCGGCGTCGCCGATGCAGGGCCATGCAATTGCCCGGAAAGGCGCTCAGGCACGCTTACACCCAGTTCGTCGCGAACCAAAGCGACGCGGCGCTCCATGAACTCGCCCAGCAGGATATCGCGCACCTGTTCCTGTTGCGGCGTGCGCGGCATGACCATGCCCGGCGTCCACCCGAACTGCGACAGCGTGTCGTCGCCGAGAAGCCGCTCCTGGGCATACACGACAAACTCCTGGCTCTCGTTCCGGTTGAGGGACCAGCCCCGCGCCGAGGACTCCCTCACATCATTGCTGACCCGCTGGAACGTCTCTTCGGCTCGAGTTGCTTCCAACGACGCCGACCGCGACTCCCCGACGCTGACGCCGAGCTTCTGCGACAGCGACCGAACCTCGCTATCTCCGCTCGTGCTCGATTCACGCATGAATTCGTCGCGTGCTGCCCGGGCCTGCGTCGAATTCGTCTCCTTAGTAAGATAATCCGAGAGCTCAGAATACGCCTGTTCGCCCGAAATGCGTCTGTCCGTATTCTCGCTGGCGATTGATGCGATCTTGGCTGCCAAGCCTGCTTTTGTATCGACCTTCCACAACTTCGCCGCAATCGAAAGGCCTGCATCCGCACTTCCCGTCATTTGGGTCGCTCGTGCTATACTCTGACTGTCGGACTCACTAAGCCCAAAGCGACTGGTCAGCCCGGTGGAAAGGCTCCGAGATGCCTCCGTCATTCTGGTGATGCTGTTATTGAACCCCGACCCCGTCTCGGTCGAACTCCCCCGCCGATGCTCAGCGGCCGTCAACAGATCCGTCGCCGTCGTCGCTGTCGCGTTCCAGGATTGCGATGCCGCGCTGCGGAGCGACTGGGTGTGCGTCTGCCCGTCCGAGAGCGCGCGGCTCATGCTGCTGTCGAATCCGGCGGTCCGCGTCGGCGTGAACGCGAGGTTCGAGATGCCCTGGCGCGTATCGAACGCGTTGGTCCCGTCCGCGAAGCCGTATGTCACCCCGCCATCGGCATTGGTGAACGTGCCGACCGAATAGCCCGAATTGAACTTGGGCTGATCGTCGAACTTGTTCGCCTGGGTCATGCCAGACGTCAGGTTCTGGAACGAGGTGTTGCCATACGAATAGTTGCCGGTCGTGCGCTCGGTCGCCGCCTGCTCGGCCGCGCTGTGCGCCGGCTGCAGCATCGAGGTGGCGTGTCCCGCAATCGCCATCGCGCCGCGCGCCATGCCGCCGGCGATGAACGGCACGCTCATCATCAGGAAGCCCGCGAGCGTCGAGATCGATTCATTGACGCTCGCCATGCCGTCCGAGACCAGCAGCGTCGGCCCGATCGGCGCCGCCGCATGGTAGAGGCTCGCCGCCCTGCTCATCACGAACATGTGCAGGATGACGTAGAGCGGCCCCCAGGAGGCGAGGTAGAAGAACCCGGTCGCATAGCCCTTCAGCGTCTGCAGGCCGGTCCTGGGGAACAGGAACAGCGGGAAGAGCACCGGGAACATCGCGTAGAATACGACCGTCAGGACGATGCCGAGGAGCGGCACCCAGGTCATCGCCTGCGTCGCGATCGAGGTGTAGGTGTTCTTGGCCTGCGCGTCCGCGCGCTGCGACGCATAGGCGTCCCACCCCGCATCGGAGAAGCTCTCGCGCGCGGCCAGGAACGCGTCGATCATCGAGATCTGCTTGAGGTACGAATAGGCATCGGTCGAGGTGCCGTGCATCTGTGCCGCGACCACCGGCAGGTCATCGCGGATGCGCTGGGCCGCGATCGTGTCGGCGATGCCGGGATAGGCGTTCCTGGCGAACGGGATCAGATCCTTGTCGTAGGCGGTCTGCCACTGGGCATCCATGCGCGAATAGGCTTCGTTGCACGGGATGATCGAGTTTTCGGTGGTGCCGGGGCCTGTCGAGGTGATCCACCGCTGGCTGCGCGCCGGCGACCCCGGCCCGATCGATTCCCACAGATTGCTGGTCTTGGTGAGATCGTCCATCGCCTTGAACCCGAGCAGCACGTCATAGAAGGTGCATTGCTTCAGGTGTTCGTCGAGGTTCGCGCGGAACACGCTGTCCGTGATCTGGAAGGTGCGCGCCTTGTCCATCAGCCGCGCGCCGTAGATCATGCCGTTGTTGGTCAGCGCGAGCGCGTTGGGCATGACGAACACGGTCTCGGCCGAGCGCGTCATCCAGTCGCCGACCTGGCTCGTGAACGAGGCCATCACGCCAAGGCCCAGCGGCACGTTGTCGACCACCGAGGGCGCGAGCGCGGGGTTAATCCGGTCGGTCACCTTCACCGTGACGGTCGGGACCATCAGCATCATGTAGATGAGCGTCGACTGGAGGAACCAGTTGAACCACGCCCGCCAGTCGAGCGAGAAGGCGACGACGAACAGCGAGTAGATGAAGCCCATCACCATCACGACCTGGAGCATCGAGCGGTAGCCCCCGCCCCCGGTCCATGCCGCGACCGCGTTGAAGACGTTGACGATATATTCGCCCCCGCCGATCGTGAAGACTTCGAGCCCGCCCATCGCCGTCGCTCCCTTGCCGCCGTGTTACCGCAAGCCCTGCGCGCTGAGGCCGCGTCCGAACCGGAGCGAAGCCGACAACTGCGGGCTCATGGTGTTCTTGAGGGTGGATTCCATGAACTGGGTGTATTGGATCACCCGGTAGGTATTGGAGATCTGCCCGGCCATCTTCTCGCTGCGCCGCGACAGCTCGGTCTTCACGCTGTCGACCTGGGCGCGCCACGCCTTGAACTCGTCGGTCGAGACGAACTTTGCGCCCGCCTGCGCCTGCGAGATCGTGTCCAGCATCCGGTCGAGCATCGACATCAACATGTCGATCGCGACCATCTCGGCGAGGGTCGCGCGATCGCCGCCCGACAGGCCCATGTGCGCCGCCTCGTTGACGACGAGGATCTTGTAGAGCGGGATCGAGGTCATCCCGAGCAGCGCGATCTCGTCACCCGACAGCGCGGCGTTGGAGCGGATCTTGCCCGACATGCTGTCCATCGCCTTGAGGACGCGCGTACGCAGCGCCTCGTTGGTCGAGATGCTTAGCTTGGTGGGCGTGGGCTTCAGACACCCCTTGTCGTCGGTCGTGTCGCACTGCCACACGTCGGTCGGCGCCGAGGCGGTGCCGTCGAGCAGCGCCTGATAGGTGTCCCAGCTGGCCGGCGCGATGAACTGGAACGCGCCCATGCTGTCTTTCGCCTTCGTCGCGTCATAAATGATCGTGCCGACCATCGTCATGAGGAACTCGGCATATTCCCGGGACGGTTTGGTTGCGCTCTTGGCGTTCAGTGCATACCAGGTGTAATTCTTCGACTGGACCAGCTCGGCGTCGTCGCCGGCACGCGCGATCGTATCCTCACGCTCGCCCTTGTTGGTGCAGCCGTGGCGCGCCGCGGCCGCGTCGGAGAAGAAGCCCTTCGCCCCGCCGACCTGCTGGCAGATCGTCGAGGACGCCCCGTCCATCGCCGGCCACAGCGAGCCGACCGCCTGCTGCGCCGCCTCGCAGGAGGACATGTTGAACGCGTTCAGCTGCTGCACGCGCTGGCTCATGTCCTTCATCACCCCGCCGATCTGCGCGGAGATGCTGTCGATCGCGAGCTGGAAGGCGAAGCCGATCGCGTTGTTGGCGGTCGCCTTGAGCATCGCCACGATCTCGTCGGCGTTGATGAACGAGAATGACCCCGCGAACAGGTCGATGCCACCGCAGCCGCCGCGCGCGCTGGGGAGCGCGACGCTGACCGGGTTGATCGACTTCTGCGGAAAGCGGCTCCACAGCGAACCACCCGAGTAATAGCCCGCCGACTGCCCCTGGAAGGCGGTCGGGCCGGTCACGTTCGCGGCCGCGCCCGACTTGTTGAAATAGCTGTTCATCTCGCCCTGGACGTCGGCCATCGCCGGCGTCGCGACGAGACCGCCAAGCGCGAGGATCATGCTGGCCTGCGCGAGAACCGCGGCGCAGAAGCGGACGATCGAGCGGACCATCAGAAGTCACTCCCGGGCTTGACGCTGGTCAGTGTGAAGATGCGGTTCATCACCTCGTCGGCCGCCATCACGCCGTAGCCGATCGGCATCGGCTGCTTGGTGACGGTGTCGAATAGGACGAGCGCGGGCACCTGCTGGCCGCGCATGCCCATCGCCTTGTATTGCCCGGTGTCGACCGTGTAGTTCGGGAAGGCACGGGTCGGCCCGCCATCGAGCGAGATCGCCATGACGGTCAGGCCGAAGCGATCCGAGACGCTGCGCATGATCGGCCCGAAGGTCTCGCACGCGGCGCAGGCCGACGAGTAGAAATAGAACACGCCGTACCGCTGGGAGATCTGCGACAACACGCGCTCGCGATCGGCGTTGCGCGTGTCGAGCCAGGTTCGCTTGCCCAGCTGGCTGACGGGGCGCTGGAGCGTGTAGTCGAGGTCGGGGTTCTGCCACACCGTGCGCTGCCACATGTCGGCGAACGACGAGGCGCGATCGAGCTGCTCGCGCTGGAAGGCGATATAGTGGCTGATGTTCTCGGGCGTCGGCTCGAGGATCGCCCGCGCCTTCAACTCCTCCAGCTGTTTCGAGATCGCCGCAAGCTGCTCGGCCGACGACCGCGCGGGCTGCGCCGACCGCTGCTCGGCGGGCTTGGCTTTGGGCTTGTCGCAGTAGAACCAGGTGCCGAGCCGCCGTTCGCGGCAGTAGAAGTCGTCGCCGGTCTGCGCCGCGACGCGGTCGGCCGATCCGAGATCGTCCGCGCTGCCATAGCTATCCTGACCGCCATCGCGGCCGTCGTCACCGGCATCGCGGGTGGACGACACCGAATCCGGCAGCGGCGTCAGCTCCTGCGCCGTCGCCGGCGTCAGCACGGGCGATGCGACCGAGAGGATGAGAGCGAGGGTCAGGGCCTTGCGCATGTCAGTCGTCCTTCTTCTTCTGCTTTTCGCGATCTTCCTGTTCGCGGCGGGTGAGGTAGGATTTGAGCGTTCCGAGGAGCGACGGCTCCTTGAGCGACACGAGCTGCGCCATGTCGTCGGCGAGGATGCGGAACAGGTTGCCGTACACCCCGATGATGAGGTTGCGGGCGTGCCGGCGCGGGTAGAGCGTCTCGCCCCGGCGCAGGATGAGGTTGGCGCGGATCAGCCGCGCGATCGTCGGTTCGAGATCGGCGACGCAGAGCTTCGTATCGAACCAGCTGTCGAGCGTCGGGATGAGGAACCCGGCCGGGTGCGGTCCGGCGCGCAGGAGTGCGATCAGCACCGCGAATTCCGCGACCGAAAGGTCGGGAAACGGACGATGGTCCGACAGATGCGTCACGCCGGTCATTGGTTCTTCTTCGCCTCGTAATAGGCCTTGATCCGCTCCTGGATCTGGCGTGAGGTTTCGATCTCGTCGGGCAGCTTCGCGGCGTCGACGAACTCGGCATAGACCTCGGTGAAATCCATCACCGACAGATCGAGGCGCGAGAATTCGTCGAGCGTGAACCCCTTGCAGGTTTCCTTCTTGGCGCTGCCCCACGGCTTGTTGATCTGCGGGCGACCCTGTTCCTGCAGGATGCGCGACAGCTTGCTCTCGAAGCAGCAATAGGCCGTCTTCTTGGAGGTGCAGATGCCCAGCACCTTGTCCGAGCAATATTCGCCCAGCTTGTGGCACATCCCCATCCGGTCCTGCACGTCGAGCAGCTTCTCGTCGTTCGAGCACATGAACATCGTCAGGAACGGCGTCGCGAGCGCGGCGATCGCCACCGGCCCGCCCGCGATCGCGGCCGCGCCGGCAGCGGTCGTGATGAGGCCCGAGGCCTTGCCCGCGCAGCAGTTGACCAGTCCGAACACCGGCTTGTGGCAGGTCTGCCGCTTGCCCGAGAACAGCGTCAGCGTATCGGGATCGAACTCGGCATTGGCCTGGCCCAGCGCGTGCAGCCCGACCACGGCGTCCTTGAACTCGGTCGACGCCTCGCGCTCGACCGGTTCGCATTCGCCGTCGATGCAATAGACGTCATCACCGCAGATATATTGCTTGGGACCGGTCGAAGGCGGCGTCGGGACCGGGCATTTGTAGACCTTCGTCGTGACCTGGCACGGACCGGACTGCGGATCGTCGAGGCACTCGTCACGCAGGAAGGTGCATTTCCCGCCGTTCTCCAGATCGCTGCAATCGGACGCCTGGGTGATGCGCTGACAGGTGAACGGCCGCGACCACGCCCAGCACGATGCCGTGACCGACACACCGTCGATGATCCGCGTCTCAGGCCCCTCGGTGCAGACCTCCGGGCCGGTCGCGGTGCAGGCGGTGTCGGACACCAGCGCCGGACAGCTTCCCTCATTGCGCGTCAGCGTGACCTCGCGCGTGCCTTCCTTCCTGAGATACACCGTGCCGGTCGCGTAATTCTGGTGGGCCGGGATCTCGGCCTGGGGTATTTCGGCCGAGCAGGAATAGAGCTGCGCGGTGGTGCGCATTGAGGACAGGCTCTTGCACCAGCGACGATAGTCTTCGACGTTGTCGCCGCCCGCCCCCAATTCGATCTGCGCATCGCAGATATGCGGCGTCCCCGCCTCGACCCGGCACAGGCCGGCGCTGACCTTGGCCTGCATGACGCTGTTGCGCGCGAACCCCTGGCCCTCGTTCTGGTCGCGCACGCCGTAGTAGAAGTACCTGAGCGTATCGACGATTACCGGGTCCATCCTGCCGGTGCAGGTCGCAGGCGTTTCCTCGAGCTTCGCGCCCTTGTTGCAGGTCGCCTCGTAATAATCGGTGGTGCCGTTGGGAGGCAGCGGCTTGCAGCTACCGTCGGCGCCGCCCACCGACTGACCGGCGAGATAGCTGTTCGGGTCCTTCTCGACGTCCTGCGCGCGCGTGAGATCGCCGGCAGGTACGGTCACGACCTTGCGGCCCGGATCGGTGACGAGCTGCCACGCCTCGTTCGCGCCAGCGGCCGACCCGCCGGCCGCGATCAGCGCATCGGGATCATCGGCATAGGCTTCGCCGGGCTGCGTGCCGCTGCTGAAGCCCGGGATGGTCGAGGGCAGATCGGTAGAGGAGATGATGCCGCCCGAAGCCTGGCGTGCCGGGGTCGCCAGTGCCTTCGCCGCGGCGCGTGCCGCCGCCATGTCCCCTTTGGGATAGGTGTAGGTCGAACTGCTCGACTGCGCGCTCGGCTCGGCCGCGACAGCATTGCTCGACGCTGCGGGCTGAACCGTGCGGGCGGTGCTGGCGGTGGTCCGCGCGGGAGCCGCGCTCGGCTCGGCGACGCTGGTCACCGTCGTCCTGGCGACCGGCGCGGATGTGGGTGTGGGGGTCGGGGTGGGCTTGGGGGTCGTGTCGCTGAAGTAGGTGTAGTCGCCCAGGCCGTAGAAGTCGCCGACGCCCTGCTGGCCCTGCTGAGTGGACTGGGCCTGGGCGAGCGCCTGCGCTGCCAGGACCGGCGCGAGGAGACCGATCAGGAGGCGGCCCCCCCGCACGGCTCAGGGATTCCGGCCGAGATTGGCGAGGGCGGTCCGCGCGACCAGAGCGCCCGGTCCGTTCTCGCCCGCGAACGTCTCCAGCGCGTAGCGCACTGTGACGTTGCCTTCGATGCGGTCGAACGGAGGCGGCGTCGTCTTGCAGGTGAGGCCGTCGCACGGCGTGAAGTCGCTCGACGAGACCACCATCGTCGGGACCGCGGTAACGTCGAACGCGCGGAACAGGCGCGGGTCGATCCCGATCGAGGCGAACTGCTGGTCCTTCTCGACCACCTTGGAGAGCGCGGCGATGAACGCCTTGCCCGAATTGCCGGGGAAGCCCCGGAACACCACGACGCCGCCAGCGGCCGAGGTATCGGCGATGATCCGCTTCAGCGCCTGTTCGGGCATCGAGGTGGACACGAACACCATGAACTGCGGCGCGGTGCCTTGGGCCTCCTTGAGGTTGGCCGAGGCGGCCTGGATCATCTCGTCGAAGTCGACCGCGCCCGCCGGCCCCCTGGGCAGGTTCGCCTTGTCGATCGTGCGCATCTGTTCCAGCGCGACCGCCTGCACGGTCTGCGCATCCTTGCGGAACGCGTCGCCGCGGCGCTCGACCTCATTCACGAGCGCGGTCGCGTCCTGTTCGGACTTGGCCGATCGCGCGCGGATCGCGTCGAGATCGAGCCCCTCGACGGTCTGGGCGAGAACGGCGCAGCCGGTGCCGATCGAGGCGATGGCGAGCGCGGAAAGGAGGAACTTCTTCATGTCAGATCCTCACAGCATGCAGCAGTTGCGCTTGCGCCAGAGCAGGTAGCCGAAGTCCTCGCCCTTGACGGGGAAGGCCCGGCCCGCGTCGGGCGGGAGCGTCGTCGCGCCGATCGGCGAGCAGGCATATTTGCCGCTCACCGTGGGCGTCGGATTGGTCATCTGGATGCGGTATTGCGACTTCTTCAGGATCGGCATGACGTACTTGTTGCAGAGCGCCTTCGATCCCGCGGTGCCCCACGCCAGCCCCTGCCGGTGCATCTTGAACAGGAGCCGCTCGGCCGCGAGACGCGACGACTGGACCGGCGAATTGTGCGCCGCGATGTTGCCGTTCATCGGGAACATCGAGCCGTTGCAGCCCGAGCACCAGAACATCGGGTCGATCGGCAGCTTCGCGCTCGCCGCGACGCAGTCGGCCGCGCAGGCGGCGACCGCGATCGGATTGTTGAACAGTGCGACCTCGGGGTTGATGAGCGTGGTCAGCACGTCGTCGTTCCACAAGGGATCGATCTCGGTCATGTAGGCGACGTCGAACGACGCCTGTTCGAAACACAGGAAGTCGGTCAGGATCTCCATCCAGTAGAGCAAGGGATAGACGTAATAATGCGCCTGCCAGTTGGCGCTGGCCTGGGTCGCGCCGCCCTTGATGAGCGGGCCGGTATACTGCCCCTGCCCGATATCGAGCCCCGGATTGAGGCGAAGTCCGCCGAGATTCGGGAAGCACCACGGCTTGGTGGTCACATCGACGAGCCGCGCCGGTTCCCAGAAGCCGATCGAGATGCCGATGCGCGGGATCGGCGAACCGCACGCACAGACCGGCAGGCTTGGGTTCTTGGTATCGGGTCGGCTCCCCGGCCAGATGTGCGCGCCGCCCACCGACAGCGGGAACAGGCACGACCAGCAGACGTCGGTGATCGGGTTGACGAACTTGCCGGTGCAGTTGGCCGGGAGCGCGCTCGCCGGCGCCGGCAGCAGCGCGAACGCGGCGATCATGCCGAGCAGGGTGAGCAGGCGGCGGATCATGCGCCGGGCTCCTCGGAGAAAGCGATGACCAGGGGCACCATCCGGGCGCGGTCGCGTCCATCGAAGCTTATCGACTGATCGGCCAGCGCGCGCACCAGCGCACGGCGTTTGCCAACCGATATCGTCCGCCCGCTTTCGGCAAGGACGACATCGATTTCGTTTCCGATCGACGCGGCGGTCACCGGATCGGCACGGCCCCCGAGAAGCCTTCGTACGAGGGACTCGATCTCGCAATGCACGCGGGACAGGAACAGCAGCGCAGGGACGCTCGAGAGCAACGCCACGGTCGCGATCGATACGACCATCGACAAGGCGACGACGGGAAAGAACATCCAGGCCGGGAACAGCGCGAATATGGCGAGAACATATGTCCACCCGAAGCCGACTGCCGCGACACACAGAAGCGCGTAGCGCGCGATCAGGCTGATGCGCTCAGTCGTCATGCCCTGCCCTCCCCGTCCGGCTGCGCCGCGAGGCTTGCGTCAAGGAAAGCGTTATCGGCCCGGTTCTTGGCGATCACATACACCGGCACCAGCACGACCAGCGCCAGCACCAGTCCGGCAAGCGCGCCCCCTGCCCCGGCGCCGAGCACCGCGCGCAGCGGCTGCAACGCGCAGATGGCGATCGCCAGCCCGATCGCCGACCACAGGATCGCGAGCCGCATCGCCTTGAGGGCCGGCGTCTCGGGCGCGGCCATCGGCGTCCTGAGAATATCGAGCCACATCATGCGCCCGCTCCCGACATCTCGATCTCGCTGATCTTGAGCACCTGGCCCGCCGGTTCGACCACGGCGGGGACGCGCGCGATCCCGAAATGGCTGGTGAGCTTGCCCTGCTGGTCGAAGAAGAAGCGGCGCTTCTTCTCGCCCATGCGGTTGAACGGCGAGCCGGCGACGAAGATGATCTTGGCATTCTGCGCGGTCCACCGCTTCAGCGCCCAGTCGACCTGCGCATCGTCGCGGCCGTCGATGAACACGAGGTCGGTCTTCATCGCGACGAACGACAGCGGATTGACCCGCTGCCCGGCGCGCGCGACGAGCCGGCCCTTCTGGTCCTGGATGTCCTGATCGAGCACGATCGTCGGGTCGAACGTCCAGCTGCGGCTCTCGCGCACCGCGCCGATGCCGGCGACGGGGATCGGGTTGCGGACACGTTCCTCGGTTTTTTCACGCAGCGCCGTCTGCATGCGCTCGATGCCGCCATTGGCCTGCAGCGTCTTCAGCCGGGTATCGATCGTCGCCAGCAGATCCGGCTCGGCGATCGCCCAGGTCTGGCCCATCACGCCGTGATCCTTTGCGAGCGCGCCCTGCACGATCGGCCAGGACGACGAGGCGACCAGCGCCACGCCCAGGGTTCCGCCGAAAAGGCCCGCGCGCCGGATCACAGGATCGGCGTCCCGGTGCCGATGATCTGCTTCGCGCAGGCAAAGCCGATCTCGCCGTAGCGGCTGTCGAACCCGTCGGGGTGTGCGGTGCCGACATAATAGCAGCCCTCGGGAACGCGCCCGACCGGTCCCGGCGTCAGCACCTCGCCGAAGCGCGAGCGCGGCTTCATGTGCGCGACGCGGACGCCGTCGACATAGACCCATTTCCCGCGATGCTCGACCAGCGCCCCGGCCTCGCCGATCACGCGCTTGCCGAACGGTCCCGAATCCGGTCCGAAGTGGCGGCGCACCAGCTCGCCCTCGGGCGGCGCGAAGAACACATAGTCGCCCTTGGCGGGCACGCGGCCGCGCTGGATGAAGAACGCCCAGTTGGGGAGGCTCTCGCTCGCGTTTATCATGAAGGCGTGCGTCTCGCGCCACGCGGCGATCGAGTTGTAGCCGCCCCACACGATCCCGAGCAGCGCGACCGCGCTCCACTGGCGGACCCGCTTGACGATCAGCGCCTTGCGGGCCGCGCGGTCCCCGGCGACGTCAACCGCCGTGGGAGCCGCATGACCGACCCGCGCCAGCGCCTCAGTTGCCGCTGCCATCGACCCCTCCCGGCGCGGACTGGGTGACCGTCGCCTCGACCGGCGAGACCGGCGCAGGCCCGAACGGCGAAGCGGTCGGGACCGCCGCCCCTGGCGCGGCCGGCGCGACGTTCCCGGAGGCTTGGGGAAGCATCGCACCGACCGCGGGACCGGCCGGGGTGTTCGGCGCGGCCGCGGGGAGCGGCACGCGCGCGAAGACCGCGCGGCGGATCTGGTCGGTGATATCGGGGACGTTCTTCGAGAGGACCGCCTCGCCGACGAGGACGGTGGTGCCGCTCGCGCCGACCTTCTTCATCTCGTCGTCGAGCGCGGACATGAAGGCCTGGGTCTGCGCGGCCACCTGTTGGGGCTGGCCGTTAC
Organism: Sphingomonas sp. OV641; assembly: GCF_900109205.1. Lineage (NCBI taxonomy): Bacteria > Pseudomonadati > Pseudomonadota > Alphaproteobacteria > Sphingomonadales > Sphingomonadaceae > Sphingomonas > Sphingomonas sp. OV641. The sequence continues at coordinate 35,777 of NZ_FNZB01000010.1, forward strand.
TGTGGCTCTGCGCCTGGACATATTCCGAGACGATGCCTTCGAGCCGGACGCTCGCCATCGGCACGGTCGCGGGCGGGGCAAGGAGATGCTTGGTCACCCACGCCCCCCAGAGCAGTACCGCGACCGCCAGCGCGACCGCGACATAGGCGATGACGGGCAGGCCCTGCGGCTTGCGGCGATCCACCTTGTCCGCGACCGGACGGCGCGGTGCCGCACCGGCAGCGTCATCACGGGGTGCCGGGGCCGGAGCGGACGGTTGCACCGCCGCGGACGCGACCTCGGGACGATCGAGAACATCAACCATGACGGGGGCCTTTCGTGGAAGTGATGATCGCGCCGAGCAGGCGCACGCGGGTCACGGCGACGATGCCGAACGCGACCAGCCACACGACGAACAGCTGGTCGCCGAACGCCGCGCGGCGTGCCTGGTCGGCCGCGACGAAGCGCGTGCCGAGGTTGGCGACCTGCGAGAAGAAGCCGAGCGCGGTGAAGTCGCCTAGCATCAGGAAGAACAGGATCGCGACGCCGAAGGTCGCGAGCAGCGTCATCGCCATCCAGCCCGACACCCGCAACAGGATGTAGCAGGCGTCGCCGATCGCGCGCGTGCCCGTGCGTTTCCAGTCGGTCGCGGTCGGCGTACGCCAGTCGCGCTCGTGCGTGAAGGCGTTCATTCCGCCGCCTCCACCCAGGGCTCGCCCGGAGGATTGTCGCGATATTCCTCGGGGAAGGCGACGCGTTCGATCGCCTCGTCCATCGAACAGCCGAGGTCGATCAGATGCTCGATATCGGCGAAGGTCTGCGGGCTGGAGGAATAGAGCGTCGCCGAATATTTATCGAGGACGAGCCGCCCGACCGCCATCGATTCCGGCCCCTTGATGAGGATGTCGGAATATTCCGCGCCGTTGCGCTTCAGCGAACGCAGCAGGCTTTCGGTGTAGGGGTCCATGTCGAAGCGGCCGTGCTTCTGGAAGTCCGAGATCGTGTCGGGCTTCTGCATCAGGATGACCGACCAGTCGGAGTTCTCCAGCGCCGCGAGGCTCCCTTCCGACTTGTAATAGTCGTTGAGGCTCTGCGTCGCGGTGATGAGCGAGGCGCCATATTTGCGGCAGGTTCGGCTGTAGGTCTCGACGAAATCGGCCATCGACCCACCGCGCAGCATCTGCCACGCCTCGTCGATCAGCAGCGCCTTGGGGATCTGGCGGTCCATGCGGCGCATGGTCTGCGACGACATGAACATGATCGCGGTCAGCACGACCGAGCGCAGTTCCTCGCGGCTCGACAGGTCCGAGAGTTCGAACACCGTTAGCGCGTTCGACATGTCCACCGACGCCTCACCGGTGAAGAAGCTGCCGTAGGTGCCCTTTCCCGAGAACGGGAACATCGCGATCGCGAGATCCGTCCCCTGCACAGAGCCGTCGGAGCCGAGCGCCTCGATCACGTCGTCGACGCACCCTCCCCTGCCCTTGGCCTCCCACACCTGGTTGACCGCACGATCGATCAGACCGCGCTCGGTGTCGTTGAGCTTGTCGATGTGACGGCCCATCTGCCCGATGATCGACTTGAGCATCGCCAGCGCGTCGACGAGATAATCCTCGTCCTGCGCCACCAGCGTCTCGTCGATCATCGAGAACGGATTGAGGCTGAACCCGTCGCGCAGGCGGAACTCGACGAAATTGCCGCCCAGGCTCTTGGCCATATGCTCGAACGAGCGGCCGTCATCGATCACGATGATCTTCGCGCCCACGCCGGCGAACGCCGCGCACAGCTCCTGCAGCGCCACCGACTTGCCCGAGCCGGACTTGCCGAACACCGCGACATTGTGGTTGCCCGCCTTGTTCTCGAACGGCGACCAGAAGAAAGGCTGGCCGCGCCGCCCGATGAACATCAGGTGCGGCAGATGCCCGCCGAGATACTCGCCCTGGATCGGCAGCATGTTCGCCGCGGTCGAGGTCAGCATCGTGCGCAGCCGCTTCATGCGCTTCAGGTCGCTGTCGAGCCCGTTGCCGAGCGTCATCGGCAGACACGACATGAACGCCATGATCTGGAGGAACCGCTCGTCGAGCAGGTCCCACCCGGCCGCCTTGTACATCGACTTGACGGTGCGCTCGTTAGCGTCCCCCTGCCCCTTCGGGCTGATGATGCCGACCGCATAATAGGCCTGCACCAGCTTCTTGCCGAGACGCAGCTCCTGGGTGACATGCTCCCATTCGCGGCTCTGGTCCTTCAGCTGCGGGAGCAGCCGCGCCGACTTCGAGTCCGCCAGGCTCGACGTACGCATGAACTTGTAACCGGCCTTAGACGAGGCGGCCTGTTCGTCCTGGTAGCACAGGCATAGCGACGTGAGAGTCGGGCACCCCGGGCGCAGCTTGTCGGAGAACATGTCGCCGATCAGCTTCTGCACGTCCCACGGCGCCCAGCGGTTCGGCAGGTTCCTGACCGAGAAGAAGCGATAGTCGAACGTGTCGGGCCGGATCTCCTGATACTGCGTCTCGCCCGACAGGTTCGTCACCGCGCGCAGCGGCTCGACCGATACCAGCAGGCGGTCGGCCTGGACGACGGTCTGGACGTCGCGCCGCACGCATTGGTCGGCGATCGGATCGAGTTCTGAATATTCCGAGACGTGGTCGGAGACGTCGAACGCCGGCGCGGTGATGTCGTCGATCAGCGCGATCAGATCGACCGGCTTCAGCCGGGTTGCCGGCATGTCGATCGACTGCAGCGTCGAGACGATGCTGTCGCGGACGCCGGTCAGCTCCTCCGGTGTCGCCTTCCCGCTACGGATCGAGACCGACAGGAAGATGCGATGGTTGCGGACGTGGAACGGTCCGTCCTTCGACATCGATACCCATGCGCCGTGACGCAGGAACGCCGACCGCCGCTCGGCGATCTTGCGATGGATGCCGCCCGCCTTGTAGCGCGGCAGCGCATATTGCGCGATCAGCGCGCCCACACGCGGGCTCTGGAATGCGAGCAGCTGGACCCGCGCGCTGGGCGGGACGCTCTCGGACAGCATCTGCGCGATGATCTCCCCGGTGCGCTCGTCCGCACCCATGAGCGGCGCGAGTTCCAGCGCGAACGCGATGCTGTCGGTCTGGTAGAACAGGTCGTGCCGCGCGTCGTAGCTGCGATACGGCAGCCACTGCGACAGCATCGGCGCGCCATGCGAGGGTGTTCCCTGGTCGGGTGCGCGCGTATCGCCGAGCAGGCGGGCTATGAAGCCGGTCTTCGCCATGACGATCAGTCCTCCACGCGCGGCGAGAAGGTCGCTGGGCGGTTACCCGGCGTGCTCGACGCGAGTTCGGGCGAAGCCGGCTTCTGCGTCGCGGCGATCGGCACACCCTTGCCAGCAGCCGCGTCGCGCGCCCTGGCCCGCGCGGCCGCGACCGCTGCCGCACTTGGTGCGCCGACCGCGCTCGCCGCACCTGCGGCCGCTGCCGGGGCGGCGACCTGCGCGACCTCGGCGGGCACCGGGGGAAGCGCGGCGATCGGCGCGCCGAGCTGCGAGAGGATCTCGGGGCTGACGTTGAGCGTCTGCGTCGCGGCAAGCGCCGAACCGTGGCCGTCGGTCGCCGCCAGCCACTGGCCGTTGTCGACCACCGCCTGCACGACCGCGGTCTCGTGGAAGCGCCCAGCCGCGTCGACATGCGAGGGGAACACGATCCGCAACACCTTCTGCGGCCCGACCCCCGCCGCCTGCGCCGGCACCGGCGTCGAGGCATAGGCGATCCGCTGCGTACCACCGCTGTTGCGCGCGGGTGCCTGGTACGGTCCTGCGGGATGATAGCCACTGTCGCCAGTGATCTCGGCCAGCGCCTTGTCATCGATGACGGTCGCCGGCGAGCAGCTGCCACCCTCGGGCGCGCCGCACGCGAACTTGCCCGAGATGTTGGTGCCCAGCGTCGTACAGCTGGCGAGCAGTCCCAGGCTCGCGGTCATCGCCAGCGCGGCGATACGCTTGGCGCGGGCGTGCGGGCGATAGTCGGAAACCGGGCAGGCCGGCAGGCGGATCACGGATCGGGTCACGACTTGGCTCCCTTCAACCATTCGACGAGCTGGGCCTTGGGCTTGAAGCCCTCGATCACCGCCCCGTCGGAGCGGACGATGACGGGCGTCCCGTTGATGCCGTGCGCCTTGGCGAACGCCTCGTTCTCATCGAGACCGCTGGTGTCGCACTTCGCGCCTGCCGGGACCGGGTTCTGCGCATAGGCCGCGCGGACCGCCGCATGACGATCGCGGGCGCACAGCACCTGCTCGGCGATCTCGCGGCTTCCCAGCACCGAGATCGGGCGCTCGATGACGCGCACGTTCATCGTCTCGAGCGCCTGACTGAGCGCGCGGCAGTAGCCGCAGTGGAAATCGGAGAAGACGGTGACCGTCTGCGTGCCCGAACCCCACACGATCGCACCCTTGCTCGACAGCCGCGTCACATCGAGCGTGCGGGCGACAGCGGGCTGGGTCGTGACGCGCGCACCCGCCCTCGCCGCGCCGGCCTCGGGCGCATCGGCCGTGGCATTGGCCTTTGCCGCGCCGCCCACCAGCATATCGGGATTGAGCGCGAGCAGCTTGGCGGCGGTCAGATCCTGCCGCGTCTCCATGTCATAGACGCGGCCGATGACGAGATAGCGCGCCGACTTGTCGACGTAGAACAAGTTCGCACCCGCCACGACCTCGCACAGCCCGTCGACCTTGGAGCAGTCGATCGCATCGACCTTGGTCTTGGGAAGCCGCTTCTGCAGCGCGACCTGGACCTGCGCGCCGATCGGCGCTTCGGCCGAGCCGGTCAGCAGCATCGCCGCCCCCGCCATCGCGCCGATCATGATAGTATTTGCCATGTGACCGCCTCCTTCCGGGCTCAGTTCTGGATGAAGACGCCTTCGAGGAAGACGATCTCGACATCGATGCCGGTCGGCATCTCGATGATGGGCTGGTACTGTTCGGCGCGCTCGATCAGGTATTTGGAAACTGTTCGACCGCTCTGGTCGGCGCCGCCGCCCAAAGCGCGCAAACCGACGTTGCCGATGCTCGGGGTGCGATTGATCCCTCCTTTGCCGTCTGTCTCGAAGGTTGCGAGTGGCTGGTTGAAGGCAGTGTTCAGCGCATTGCCTGCACCACCTACAAGCCCAGCAAAGAAAGCTTGCATCGCCAAGGAGCCCTCGCGACTGACGACACGGCCGCGCACGCCGGTCTTGCCGGCGAAGCTGATGAAGCCCTTCACGTCCGACACCGCGAACCGGCCATTGGCCTGCGGACAGGTCATCCGCTGCAGCTTCACATAGACCTTCTCGGAAGAGAGATCGCCGCGCGCCGCGCCGTTGATGACGCAGCCTTCGATCCGCGTCGTGAGCAGCTTGCCGTTCTGGTAGACCGAGCGCGCCGGGCCGGTGATGCGCAGGATCACCGGCAGCGGATCGGTCTGCGACTGCACCCCCGCCGAGGCGTCGACGCCGACGATGACCTTCGCCTTCGCGATCGAGTTGGGCGGCAGGTAATTGGGGCTGTCGGTGTAGCTGGTCGTGCCACCCGAGATCCGAGTCGCGGTGCCCGAGGGGCCGCCCTCGAACGACACCAGCTTGATCGAGCGCGACTGCGACACCGCAGCCGCTGCCGCCTCGCCCGCCGTCATCGGCGCGCCGGGAGTGCGGTAATTGGGCTGGCCGGGGCCATACATCTGCGTCGGAGCCGGCGCGGCCGGCGCGGCGTTACGCTGCGCGATCTGCTGGCGAAGCTGGTCGTTCTCCTGCTGATAGGCGCTCATGACCCGCTGGCCATCGCTCGCCATCGACTGCTTCTCGCCCTGGAGCGCGGCGATCTGCGCCTGCAACTGCTCCATCTGCGCGCGCTGGCCGTCGACGCCCTTCAGCTGATTGTTGATCGACTGCATCTGCGCTTCGGATGCGGCCTGCCATTCACGCTGCGACATGTTCCGGTTGACCATGTCGTCGGTGGTGATCTTCACCTCCTTCCCGTCGGTGCCGACCGGCTTCAGCTTGGCATCGTCGCCCATGACGTACCAGGAGCCCAGCACCAGCGCGACGGCGCCACCACAGCCGAGGTAGAGCAGCTGCTTCTTGCGGACGGCATCGTTGCCGGCCATCAGCTCGCTGTCCCCGCCCTCCTCCGGCTCGGTATCGAGCTGCTTGGCACGGTTACGCTGGAAGATGTCCTTGAGGCTCATGGCCGCACTCCGTTGGCGAGGCCCGAAGGCGTGACGATATAGGCGGTGGTGGCTTCACCGGGCTTGAGGTTGGGGTTGGCGACCGAGACCGCGATCGCGTTCGACGGTGCGATCGTTCCCTCGCCCAGCGCGACCGGAACCTTGCCCCGGTTCTCGATCCTGAGCGTGCGGCCTGCGAGGCTGGCGCCGCGATACTCGGCGACCATCTGGACCTTGAGCGAGCCAATCATCACCGGGTCGGTGACCGCGGGCCTGACCTCGAACCCTTCGAGCGGCGCGGACTGGAACATCGCCTGGACCAGCGTGGCGGACGCCTCCTGCGGCGATGCCGCGACGGCCGCGACCTGCGTTTCCGCGGCGCCACCGATATCCTTGTTCTCGACGAACACCTGCTGCGCGTCGTCGCCGGCGAGCCGGCACGAGAATTTGTACACATAACCCTTCGACGTCGTGCCGAAGAACGACACGTTCGGCCGCGAATAGGCTTCCGGGACCGACACATAGATGTCGCCCCGGGTCGGTTCATTGACCACGGTGAAATCGTCGGTATCGACCCCGGTGGTCAGCTTCGAGACGCTGGCGAAGCGATCGTCCTTGAGGCTGACGCGGGTCAGCCCCGACTTCGACATCGTGCAGGCGACCTCGCTGTTGTCCTTTGCCAGCACATGCTCGTCGGCGAAGGCCGGCGCGGCGAGGACCACGCCGCCCGCCACGATCATCCCCGCCCCGATCAGGCGCGATAGCGAACACAGGCGCGATGCGAAGGCGGTCCCGCCCCCGATCAGCCCGACTGCGACCCAGGCGGTCATGCGTCGTCTCCGATGGTTGCCGCGGCGTCCTTGTCGGCCTTGGTGACCATCCCGAAGCCCTTGAGCTGGAGGGTCAGGCCGCGATACGCCCAATAGAAGCGGAAGGTCTTCGGCTCGGCGGTGACCGACTTCGAGCCGACGACGGTGTGCAGCGTGCCGGTCACTTCCGAGGTCAGTTTCTCGGGATCGACCTTCATGCCGGCGAGCGTGAAATACTGGCTGATGCTCGATCCGCGCTGCTCGTTGAGGATCTTCATCAGGTCGCGCTTGAGCGAACCATGTGCTTCCGGCGTGGCGATCGCCAGGATCGAGTCCATCCAGTATTCGAGATTTTCGGGCGAGCGGTTGAGCGTCATCAGCGCGGTGTCGCGCGTGACCATCTCCAGATACTGCTCGCTGACCCCGCTCGACGAGAGCGTCAACGGGGAGCGGACGATCGGCTGCAGGACGATCTCCCGGTCACGGGTCGCGCCGACCAGGAACAGCAGCACCACGAGGCCCGCGAGGACCAGCGCGACGATGCCGAGCATGTTGCGCTGCTTGAGGACGCGCTGCGACTGCGCGAGACCGACAGAATAATCCATTTAGCCCACCATCACGCGAAGGTGGGAGGGCGGCGTCGCCTTCAGCCCGGTAAAACTCGACGGCAGGTGCCAGTAGGCCATGTGGAGAATCCACGACGTGGCCTTGCCGGCTTTGAGTTTCCGAAAACCCCACCAGCCGAGCAACGAGACCATCAGTCCGATCACGACGTGCTGCGACAGGATCCCCCAGATGAAGGGGATCGCCATCGCGAGGAACTCGTCCAGCGTCCAGAAGCCGATCAGCTCCGGGTCGTCGAGATGCGAAGGGATGGTGTACCGGTCCATAAGCTAAGCCGCCCTCCCAGCGGTTGATCCAGCCGACGCCTCAGATCGTCGCGGTGACGGTCGAGGTGACGATCGGGATACCCGTGCCCGCGCCGACACCGACGGCGACGGGAACGGCCACCTGGCCGAGGCTGAAGCGGCCCGACGCCAGCGCGACGATGCCGCCGGCCAGGCTCATGACGGTGATGATCTTGCCGCCCGAGCCCTCGAGGAAGTCCGTGAACTTCGTCAGCGCGGTATTGAACGTCGTATCGGCGCCGGCGAACGCCGCCGACGCGCCCAGGACCATCACCATCGCGATGATCGCCAGGCCGAGAAGGACGCCATTGATCTGGCCACCCTTCGGCATTGAAAGTGCAGACATGCTCTTTCCCCTTGAAAGACGAAGCGGATTGCTGCGTCACCCTTAAAAGGGAGGAAGAAACTGACTCCCGCAAGATGGAAAAAAATTACACTATTTGTCTCGCGCCAAGTACATCTTGGTCGCCCGGAACAACGCCCCGCCTACTGCGGATTCTAAGGCTGTATGACTTGGATCAGTGTAAAAAAATCACACTATTTGTTGATGCGCCTTGCCGGAGGAGATCCGGTTACGCATCGTACCGCATCTGGTCGGCTTTATGCGGCCGATGGCGACACCCGCCGCTTTGTCGTACGGTCCGATATGCCCCAGGCGCTTTATACCTTCAAAGTGGATCACTCGCTGTTCCGCCTCGCCGTGGATGCGATGCGCATTCATTCATTGGCCACATGCGGATTTGAGACTGTTTCCGCTACCTCTATGAAGGGGTTGGAGAATTTCGTCGTTTGCCGTGATCCTGCCCCCTTTGTTCACGAGGCGCGAGATGCCGACATCCCCGGTCCGATTCGGGTCACGTTACGCATTCAGATGCACCAGAATGACCTGTTTCAGCGCGCGCGTGCCCATGCTGGCGACGCATCCGGATCGCTTGCGCCAATTCGGCTCACCTTCATTATCGGGCTACTCGCCGCATTTCATGGAACATTTACGGAGAGGTCATGAATCGCGCTGCGTGGCGGTGGTTGACAACGTGAACGGATAGATGCGTATTAGACCCCTAACGGGGGTCGCAGTATGTACCACCAGTCTACAAAGGCTTCAGTCTGCGAAGATCGGCAACAACGTCTTCACGCGTTGTTCATGGCTGAGTGGCGTCTGAAGAAAGTGACAAATGCCGAAATGGCTCGCCGCCTCGGCAAGAGCCTTAGCCTCGTCAACAAAATCCGAGCCGGCCAAACGCCCTTCACAGGGCGACTGATCGACCAGTTTGTTGATATCCTGCAGATCGACCCTGTCCGCGCCTATATCGCCGTCGACATCCTTCACGAGCCGATGGTGTACTACAGCCCGAGGTTCGCGACCGCAGTTACCGAAAGCCTCGAGTATTTCTCGGCAATCCTTTCCGATCCCGACATCCCCGAGATAGTGACTGGCTCCGAACGCGGCATCGGTCGAACTGGGCTGACCGGCTGAAGTCGGTCGTCGACACTACCAGTCTCGAAATGTACCGCCCCGTCTTACCGTCACATCACCTTGCGCTAAGCGTCCGAGTGGCAGAATGACGCTTGCTTATGCCCAGCGACCCATCCGAGATCAAAAAAAGCACGCGGTCCATGCGCCTGAAAAAGGAGCGGGAAGACAATGCGGGGTACCGGCGGTCGACCGTGGCGCTGTCGCCCGTAGCATTAGCGATCGCAGAGCGACTTCAGGATCGTCTGGGCCTCGGCTCCAGGGAAGCTGTCATCAACGCGGTTTTCGAGCGCATCGACTCCGATCGATATCTCAAATACGAATTTCTAGGGCCAGAGGGCTTCCGTTCGCCACCATCGCTGGCCGAACCCGAGGCTTCAAACCACGAGACAGCGGACCACGGACATGCGGCAAAGGCCACCAGCTGACGAGTCGGGTCATGCCATTGTCGATTTTCTCGACGAGCATCGACTGCCGCACAGCCCCGAGAATTACGGCTTCGCTCACACCTATTTCGAAGGTGCTGACGAGGCCCATTTCATGGCCGTCGCCAATCTGATCGACGGCGGTTATCGCCTCCGACAGGAAGACGTGCGAGCGATTTCGGCACCAGCGGATCTCCATGGCACCGCGACGACGATCGGCGAGCTCTCAACAGAGGTCATGCACATCATCGGTGCAACTGCCCAGGAGGCAAATGCCTTCGTGAAGACCCTGACGCTGACCGCGGCCGAGCTGGTCTCCGCCGACGGAAGCATCCATAGCGCGGTCGCGCGCATGACCGCCCAGGCAGAGCGCGCCGAAGAGCGGTTGAAGCAGATGAGCCTTCAGACGGCCCTAGTCCGCGAGCGCCTACGCTCGCTGGGCGTCGATACTGACATCGATCCTGCTACCTCGCTCCTCAACCGCATCGCGATCGAGTCGGTGCTCACCGCTGCACTCGGGCGGGAAGGCCCTACCCTTCTTGCGCTGGTTGCGCTCGATCAAGTCACCTCGATCGGGGCGACTCATGGGATCGGCGTCGTCGAGCGGGTCCTGCGCGCGCTGGGCCAGACATTGCGGGATCATTGCATGCCGCACCGGGTCGGCCGCTGGGAGGCAAAGCGGATCGCCATCGTGTTCGACAACTGCGACCACGAAGCCGCCCGCGATATGCTGAACGCAGCCCGCAAGGCATTCTCGAGGCGAAAGCTGCAACGCGTCGAGAATGAGACGCCGATCGGCGAGGTGACATGCTCGGCGGGGCTCGTACTCGCCCCCAACGCTGTCTCAGAGGATCGGGCCTGTTGAAAAATACCGGACATGCCGGGGTGCTCCTTCGTTTCACTCCTACCGTGAGGAGCGCCGCTATGATGGGACCAGCCTGTCGCGGTGGGCGGGAAGGGGCGTCCCGTCGCACCATAGAAGCCTTGTTGCCCGCAAACCACCTGTTGCGTCGTATCGATCAATGTCTCGATACGGGCGAGCTGAGAGAAGCGCTGGCTGATCATTACAGCGCGCGAGGTCGGCCTTCGATCGACCCCGAACTCCTCATCCGCATGACCCTGATCGGCCGCATCTACGCGATCACGTCCGAGCGGCGTCTGTGCGAGGAGCTGCGCTACAATCTCGCCTATCGCTGGTTCTGCCGTCTCACGCCGGGGGACAAGGTTCCGCACCACTCGACCTTCAGCAAAAACCGGCACGGACGCTTTCGCGATGCCGGCGTCTTCCGGCAGCTGTTCGAGGCCACGGTTCGCCGCTGCATCGGAAAGGGCTTGGTCGGAGGCAAGGACGCCGCGATTGATGCCTCGTTCATCGAGGCTGATGCGTGCTGGCAGCGCAAGACCGTACCTGGCTATTTGCCCTACGTAGCGAACGCCGGTCGTCCTGTCCGGGAGTGGCTGGCCGATCAGGGTAGTATCAGCACAAAACCTGGCGGCTCGAAGGATTTCGAGGGTGTATTGTCAATCGGCGTCCAAAAAGGACCCCCTATCGGCGTCCAAAAGGGACCCCGTTTGTCGAGCGGTGTGACGGGTATGGCGGGCGTGCCGTTCGCG
>NZ_FNZB01000011.1 GCF_900109205.1 Sphingomonas sp. OV641
ACGGACACCACTTGGACTTGGTGGCATTCGCCGAATGCAAATAGAGCAGCGTCCGGCACTGTCGCATCCGCCCTCTGATCTTCTCGGCGGTCGCCCGCGTTACGGCGGTACGGTCTAGCAGCGGATCGTCGATCCAATCGACATAGACGGACAACCCCTTTTCCTCGAGCAGTTGCTTCGCTCCAAGGACAAGTTCCTGATCCATGAAAGAATGAGACAGGAATACATCGAATGAAGATTGGTATGTGTCACGCGATTCGCGCAACAAAATGCCCGCAGATTTGAACGTAGCTGCTTTCGCACGAGCAGCGGCAGCCCGGACCTCAGATTCGGTAACGTAGGACATGATCGATCTCGCCTTTAACGACCGGCGCGCTGGGCGGCGGCTTCAACCCACGACGAAAAGTTCTTTCTTCCGTCACCCTGCAACCAGGAATAAGTAGGGTAAGTCACTCTGGTCCCGAACCGATCGGTAAGCGCAAGCTTTGCGATCGGATCGGCCCCGGCCGGATCAACGGTGCCGTTACTATCCTTCATGCCAGCTAAGTGCACACCAAGGATGCCGCGTCCCTCGCGGTGGGCCTTGCGGATCTCATACTCCACCCACGGCCTCGTATGCGTATCGCGACCGATCAGTACCGCTACCACGCTACTGCCGTTCATCTGCGTATCGATCCAGTTCTGAATCGCCTGCGGGCCCTTGCGCATGATTTCTTCCCACGACGCATGGTCGACAATAGTGTTGGAATCACGGCTTCCCGGCAACATCCAGGCATTGCGGACCTGCGACACGCGCCATGCATCTCGCGCGAAGTGAAAGCTGAAGAATACCCGCCTCGCCAATGCCGTTCTCCCAGATGTTCATCACAAACGATTTTCAGCGTGCGATCCGCTTAATGATTTTCAAAGCCGCATCAGCGAGTTGATCTGGCGTTGCCGAGGCGTCTGACAATATGCGCAACTCATCGTCCGTGGGGCGCCGGGCATTACTGCCAGTCGACGGAAGGGCTGACGTCAGCAACTCATTGGCGATAACCGAGGCAGCGCCTCCGGTGGCTCCAACGGGCAATAGAAATGCACCTCTACCATCGGCGAGGGCGCGCTCTTCGAACACACCGGTGGCAGACACCAGTCCGCCGGACTCGATCTTCGCACCGCCAACGAAAACCACGATACCCGCCAAGCGCGCCAACTCACCACGCAACTCTGCCCAATGCTGACGATCCGGCTCAGCGTCACCGACCGGTTGCGGAAAGGGACGAACAACCAACCGCCGATCAAAGTCCCACTCACCGCGCCCCTGCATGGTTTCGAGGAACCCTGACAGCGAAGCTGATCCGACCAACAGCCCGGCCCCGGATAGCATGAAAAGATCTGTCGATCCGATCCTACGCCCGATCGCGCGCGCTACATCGTGAACGAACCCCGCGCTAGAATCACCGGCATCGAGCGGCCAGCTACCCGACACCCATATCCGACGACGTGCCACACGCCGTTCGAGTTCATCCATCAATTCATCAATTTCAGCGAACGCATCGATCTCGACGACGACAAGACCATAGCGTCGCAAGTCGCGCACCCAATAGTCATGCCGCTTCAACCGGGCGGCGTGGGCATCATCAGACCCAAAATCCGCCCGCTGTGGCCGCCGTGCGATCATGAAGTGTCGGGGCGGGGTCGTTGGAAAATGCTCACGCAGCAAGGCAAGCACGTGGCGGACGTTCGGGTCCGTCAGGCTCATGCCCACGAACAGGAAGGTCATTCCTGTCAAATGAGCGTGCAGCAGACCCAAAAATGCACCGCGCCGCTGCCGGTACAGTTCGTAATCCTCGGTGGAAATTACCAGATCATCAACTGCATCGATGGTCCCGTGCATCTTGTAAATGCGGACCGCTCCCGCGCGGCGCTTGCGCAGTGCCAACTGCTCCTGGTTGGCCCGAACATCAACCGGGCGCCCAAGCTCGCCGAACGCACGCTCGATCAGCCGGTCGTAATTCGTCGTCCACACCTCGCGGATCGGCAGCCTTGCCAGCGACAGCAACGCCGAGGGGATGGCATGATCCGGCTCGATCTGCTCCCGTATGGCATTTAGCACGGTCGTGCGGTTCGAATGATCCGCACCAATCGCCCATTGGGCAACTGCCGTAAGATCGTCGACGTCCTCAATTTCGAGGCCGAGATCACCCGCAATTTCCTGCAGCAAGCCCTTCCACGAGGGATACCCCGCGGCCATGGAAGTGCCGGCACCGACAAGAACCGAAGCACCATCCTCAGCAAGTGCTGAGGTGTACTCTCTCAAAAATACATCGCGATCGCTCAAAGGGCACCGGCGAAGATTATCAGCATCATTCGTTCACATTACGTTCTTCTGAGGAACGTTTCAAGTCGTACGGTCTGCCATCAGCCATGACCAGCCGCGGCGCGCAATGCGTATCGATCCAATCGGTGATCTCGCCGGCCTCACCGCTGCTATGTCATTCGAGATAGCTGCCTTCATCAGCACCGCCTGATTGGGTGTTTGACGTATCGCAGCCCTAGTTACGATTCCCGCGGAGTGATATGATACGGCCATGCGCACGGTCCCCTTTCCCCGCACACCCGCCCAGGTCCGTGAATGCCTTGCACTGGCAGCTGAAGGCGCGATTGCGGTCGAACGCGACGGATCGCCCATGATCGCCATCGTGCCGGTCGAAGAGTATGCGCGCCTTGTCGCACTCGACAGGGCGGAAGCTGCGGAAGACTGAGTGAAACCCGGCAAACGGGACACGCGCGATACACAACTTGCCACCTCGGCTTACATCTCCATACCGTAGTCCCGTTCGCGGCCACCGCCACCCATGCCGGGGCCGTCGAGGCGCAGCTGCCGCTCGGGAATGCGGGCGTCGAGCGCCTTCTTCAGTGCGGGCTGCCGCGCCATACGGTCCTCGAGCCGCTCGAGGCGACGCTCCGCCCGGTCTTCGATCCGCGGCGTTTCAGCCTCACCCCGGTCGCCTGACGCCGAGCGCCAGTCGGCCACGAACCGGTCGGCATAGGCGCGAGGATCGGCGCGCGCCTGCCCCTCCTCCGCCCAGACCTGCCGCAACTCTCCCGGAGCAATCTGCTCCAGACCGCGTACCGGGTCGGCGCTGCGGTCCAGCACGATCCGCAGATCCTCGGCGGCATAGGGCCGGACTTGGTCGAGCGCGGCCGAGGCTGCGTCCAGCTCGCGCACCTTGGACGGCGACAGCTCCTGCCCGTCCTCGTGCATCCGCTCGGCCGCCAGGAACAACTGGGCGTAACGCTCCAGCGCCCGGTCGAGCGGGGAGCCCGCATCCGGCAGCCGGATAGCGTCGGTTGCCTGGCCACGCTCGACCACATCAAGCGCCGAGGTCTTGTCGCCGGTGTTACGGGTAACGTGCCGTTCGACCTTCTGCCCGTCGTCGACCACCAGCGCCACCTTGTCCGCCACGCGGGTGAGCGCGACCAGGAACGACCGTTCGGTCAGCAGCTTCCGCTCCGACGAGCGCATCGCCACGATGCCGTGCTCGGTGGTGACCCCCTGTGCGACATGGACGTTGATCGCGTAGGCAAGGTCCAGCCGTTCGGCCATGCGATCGCCGGACGCGATCTCATGCACGGTCCCGTCGATCAGTGAGGACACGACCAGCTTTCCGCGGCCTACCTCCTCGACCCGCGCCATCGCACCGTTATCGAGCCCGCGGGTCCGGTCGTTGTCGCTCCAGCGGATGCGGTCGCCGACGTGCAGCTCGACCTGCTTCAATGCGAAGATCGACACGGCATCGCGGTCGAGGTTTCTGGCCAACCGGTCGGGCTGAAACAGCTTCTCGGTCCCGTCCGCCATGCCGAGCCGCACCCGGTCGCCGTCGATGCGGGTCACGACACCACGGTCGCCGCGGACAAGGCCCTGACTCGGCAGGTCGGTGCGGACCTCGACCACATGGCCGGGCCGATAGGCGCGCATCAGCCGCGCGCCTTCCCTGGTGGCGTTGACCCGGTCGAGCACAGTGAACGACGTGCCTGTGGCAGCGATCTCGCCGCTCGCCTTCAGCTCGGCCTGCACCGCCTGGTTGGCCTCGCTGCGCATCGCGCGGCCGGCGGTCAGCAGAAGGGTGGCGTCCCGCTGGTTTTGCGGCAGCGCTGCCCAGTGCGCTGCGGCCGTCATCGCCACCGCGTTCCCCGGCACCTCGGTCGTGGCGGCCCTGAGTATCTCGAACGTGCCCGACACGTCGCCGCGGTCGAGCGCGGCGGTGACCGCCTTCATCTGATCGGACCGAGAACGCAGATTCTCGGTGATATGGGCCGTGGCGACGCCGGCCTTCTGGCTCGCCTCGAACGGCTTGCCGGGCGCGATCGCGGTCAGCTGGCGGGTGTCGCCGGTTTGCACGACGCGCGCGACGCCGGTGATGTTGGCAAGCCGCACGATCCGCTCCATGTCGCGCGTACCGAGCTGTCCGGCCTCCTCGACCATGACGATCGCACCCGACAGCTCCGCCTTCACGCGCGCGACCTGTTCCGGTCGGGCGGTGCCGTCGATCACGCGGGCATGGCGCGCCAGGAAGCTGGCGACCGTGCTCACGTCCGCGCCGGTGTCGCGCCCGAACTCGCTCGCCTTCACGCTGGCGATGGCGAGCCCGATTACCGCCCGTCCTTCTCCCCTCGCTACTGCCGTCACCGGCGCCATCGCGGTCGACTTGCCGCGTCCCGACCCGCCCTGCACGTTCACCACCCGGTCGGACGAGGACAGCATCAGCACGGCCGCAGCTTCCTGACCCGGGTTGAGGCGATGAAGCCCCAACTCGCGCGCCGCCTCCTGCACCCGGATTGCGGCATCGACCGGCGGAACGATCGGGGCAGACTGCCCCTTCCCCGCATCGACAGTGGCAAGGTACGCCTGCTCCAGCCGTACCGCACCTTGCGTCGTCACCATGCGATCGCCGTCGCCGAGCAACAGGCCTTTCGCCTGCAGCAGCGCCAGCCGGGCCTCGATATCGGCAACCGTCACCGGTCCGCCGCGCGACAGGCCTTCGCGGATGAGCTCGAGCCGGTCGAACGCCGCCTCCTGCTCGCCCAAGTCGCGCACCGCCGATGCGACCGCCTGCGCCGCGGCATAGGCGCGCGGCTCCAGTCGTCCCAGTCGCTCAGGGACCAGCGGATCGCCGTCGCGCGGGGTCAGCCCCATGCGGCCGGCGATAGCAAGACCGCGCTCGCCTATCCCGCGCACACCCCGCACCGTGCGCGTCCACACATCATGCCCCCGCCCCGCCTCCGCCAGCGCACCTTTCACCAACGCTGCCGGATCCAGCCCCTTCTCCGCGGCCAGCCGCCGCCACCCTTCCGCGCGCTGCTCCGGCACGAGATCGGTTGATTTGGAGTCGCGGGTCGCCAGCGCCGCATATTCGCGCGTCTGCGGAGTGTTCTCCAATCCGCGCGCCTTGATGTACGCATCGATCTCGGCCGAGCGGCCGGAGAATGCTTCCACCACCGCACGCGACACGCCGGCGATCTCGAAAGCGCCGTTGCGGCCGTCGTGCCGGGGGATGGTGGCGAAGCCGAGCGTCTCGACCCGGCTGCGCAACGCGGACAGGAACACCGCATCCATGACATGCTGGCGCTCGTACAGCTGGTCCGCGTGCAGCGCCCGCCACTTGCCGTCGGCGGTGCGGGTCGCATTGGCGATGACGTTGTGAACGTGGAGCTGAGGCTCGCCGCTGCGGTTCACGTCGTGGAGGAAGGTCGCGGCCACGAAGCGGCCGGTCGTCTCGGGCACCTGTCCCCTACCGTTCCAGACCCGCGCTTCCGCGACGTTGCGCTCCGTCCAGGCTAGGGTCGCGGCAGCCGCTTCCCGCACCGCGACTACCAACCGCGCGTCACCGCCCACCAGCGCCAGGATCGACACCGACTTGGGCACGGACATGGTGACGTCCCAGCCCGCTCGGTGCTCACCCCGTTTGGCGTCCAGAACGGTGCCGTTGGGCAGTTCGCCGGCGAGCACCTGTTTGAACCGCTCGGCGTCAACGGGTCCGGACAGACCCAGCTCGGCCGCCCCCTCGCCTGCCCAGACACTAGCCCCTTCTGCCTGATCGGCGGTGTAATAATTGTCCCGGGCGTAATAGGCGGCTGCGTCGGAGGCCGAACCGACCGCAGCGACCGAGATCATTGTTTGCCCTGCGGGGTGCCGGGCTTTGCCCGGACGGTGATCCTGCCTGCCTTGCCCTCGAACTGCGTCCGGCAGCTGTCGGTCGCGAGCCGGTAATTCACGAGCGCGCAGACCGCCTGATCCCCGCCGCCCAACAGATAGTTGGCCGAGCGGACGGCGAACCACGACGGCGGCAGCGCCATCGCGGCGAAGAAATAGCTGCCGACGCAGAGCAACCAGACGACCGACAGCGCCGCACCCACCTTGCGACCCGACCAGTCCCTGTCCCAGACGGTGTAGCTGACCTTTGTCCGGGGCTGCTGCTCGAGGCTCCTGATAGCGGCGGTGTTCTCCCGTAACGCCTCGGTGTGGTCGCGCTGCCGTTCGTCGATGGCATCCAGACGGGGCTGCCTGTCGATCCGTTCGGCAAGCAACCGCATCTCCGCCCTGATCGGATTGAAGCTGGCGGTGATGCGCTCCGGCATGCCCTTGATGAACTCGGTCCGGGCTCGCGTCAGCGCCAGCTGATCCTCGCGCTCCAGCCTGTGCATGTCGCTCTCGTGCGCTGCCCAGCTTTGGGCGATGCGGTCGATCTCCATGACCGCCTTGTCCAGCCTGGCGCCGAAGGCGACGACGTCACCGGGCCCCAGTTGCTCGGGCCGATCGAATACGGCCCGCCCCTCCCGCCACGCATCGAGACATTCCCGAACGAACGACTTGGCCAAGGTCGCACGCTCGACACCACGCTCGGCCGCGCAACGGGTGAGATCCGCATCGTCGTCGTCCCCAAGCCGTACATTGACCTGACCGCCCATGAAGTTCCTGCCCATGTCCGGCCTAATGCTGGTCGCCGGCACCGCTCCCATGCCATGATTGCATAGTGGCACGATTGCGCCACAATGAGCAGGATTAAGCAAGCGATTATGGCGACGTGAGCGGTGCATCCACCATCGGTGAGCGGATCAAGGCGGTACGGCTCAGGACCGGGTTGGGACAGGACGCGTTCGCGAAGGCGCTGGGCTATTCGAAGCGCGCGCTGGTCAGCTGGGAACTGGGCGGGGCCGAGCCGCCCGTCGCCCTGATGGCGAAGCTCCGGCGCGACTACGATGTCGATCCCGAATGGGTGATCCTGGGCGAGGACACCGTGCCCCGGAGCTACTACGGGCCGGTCGACTGGGACCGTCTCGACCGCCTGCGCGCGGACGTGGACGCCGTCTGCAGGGACGTCGGGCTGGAGCTGCCTGACGAACGCAGCCAGGCGCTCGCGCGCGTGATATACGACGGAGGCGCGGACGCGGGCGCCGCCAACCGCAAGCAGCTGCGCGGTACGCTGCTCGCCTTGTCGCTGGGGGATTGAGGATGAGCGGATCTTCGAAGGAACAACTGGCCGCCTGGATGGCAGATACCCGGCGCGTTGGGTTCAAGCGACGCAACTGGCCGGTCGTGCGCCGACTGGCGGCGCTGTGCACAGGACTGCTGCTGGCAGGTCTGGCGATCCGTCTGCTGGGCTATGCCCCTGCCCTTGCGGCTGCCTGCTGGATCGCCGCAGTTGTCACCGGCGCGGTCATGCTGATCTGGTTCTTCGACCCGCGCCGCTTCCGCGCACGGCCGTCCGGCACGTCCTGACCACACGGAAACAAGCGCGCGCAGCCGGGTTCGCATCGGCCGGTGCTGGCCCATCAGTCTTGTCCATGACGCCCCTCGGGAGATGGGCCGTGCCTCCGAACGGGTCGCTTGCTTGCGACCCTCATGTCGCTGCGCAGCCCGGTAAATCACGGCGTCCGTAGCGCCGTAGCACCCTTGTAGCACGTCAGGAGGCAGCTTTCGCGGAACCCGCAGCACGGCCGATATCCTGCTACATCACTGATAATTTGCGATTTTATGCTCTGAACATGGCCGCTATCCATAGCGTGGTGTGTGCTCCTTTCCTGCACGATCCGGATGCTGCCGTATCGATGCCGTGGTGCTCCGGCATTCATTGCGGCTTCCGGCGGGGCACCCGGGCCGGCGTGTCAGCCGGCCAGCAAGCGAACTCCGGACCGTCTTCTCGACGGTGCGGCAGCCGGTTCAGGGTGAGCCGCAGGATATATCGCCTGTCACTGGCGCTGCCGCCGCCAGTATCTTCCTGGCGGCACGACGCTCACGTGCCCGGGCGCGTTGATCTTCGCCGATCCGGGGGTCGCTGCCTTCCGGCTCCGGACCCGGGGCAGGATCCGGTTCCTCCATCACCCGGATACCCTCGGCACGTCGGGCCGCGTCCTTGCGCCGGGCGTATTCCTGCTGGACCGCGCTGGTCATGTCGGATCTCAGAAGGACATAATCGGGTTCGTACCGATGCTGGCGCATAAGCTCGGCGAGCGCGTGAACGGCCAAGTCGTCACCGACCGCGGCATGGACCGCGCGCAGCCAGCGCGGCGAGGCGTAACGGTGCCGCAGCGTCCAGATCCCTCGCCCCATCTCGGTTGCGAACAGGGCTACCCAGATGACGAGCATGCCTCGTCCCATGACGACCGGTCTGGCGCCGATCGCCCTGGCGATACCGATCGTCACGATCAGCATCGGCAGGAAGGATATGGCGCTGATCGCATAAGGGACGACGTTCAGCTGGCTCACTTCCCATCGCGCGATCAGCCGGTCGACTATCGGGACGCGTTTAGTCACGCCAGGGATCATGGCTGCTCGCCGACCAGCTGTCGTGATGCTGGAAATGGTCGTGAGCGCCGCTGTCCCAGCGATCGTGGCGCTGCCAGTCGGACTCGTAATCGTGCGAACGGGTAGAACCGTAGGGATTGCCGGCGACGTCGGGTGTTCCCGCCCCCGCGATCGTCGGCAATCCGGTTGTCGGATTGATATCCGTTCCGTCGCTGCCAATTCCCGAGTGGCCTGGGAGCGTCCAGTCGTCGAACCAGGTGGCGATGCGCTCGAACAGTCTCATGTCAGCACTCCCGATCGGAAGCCTGGATGATATACGCTTTCCGCATATCGCTCAAGCCGGTCTAGATGCTTCGGTGTGCCCGCCTCCCCTGTCCCATCCGATCTGCACGCCCGCATCGTCGCTGCGCTGACCGTGGCACGGCGGGACGCCAGGCTTCGTCAGGTCGACCTCGCGAAGCGGCTCGGATGGCAGCAGGCCTATGTATCGCGCTACGAAACCGGTGAGCGCCAGTTGAGCGTGGATGAATATGTCGCGGTCGCCGTGGCGATCGGGGTCGATCCGGTGGCCTTGCTCGGCGAACTTCTCTGTCAAGACTGCTCGTAATCACAGCTCAGGACCGCCCATCGAGGCGATGCCCAGGCGCATCTGCCGACGATAACGCCCACCCGATCAACGGCGCGACATCTGCTACGATGCCGAACGCGCGTTCGATGGCCTCTAGGATCCGCCGTGATCGCACACACCGGCGAACCCGACGATCGGTTCGGGGTATCTCCCCACCCTGCCCTTTCAACGGGCGTCACGCTGACAGGTACACACCGCCGGATCGGCTTGGCTTCTCCCGGAAGCCTGCGGCCGTCAGGCCGCTCTTGTGACGGCGATAGCCGGCACGCAACGAAGGGCCATTGCCCAAGGGGCAATTCCGCAATTCCTTTTCCTTCCTTTTGAGCCGGGTCTTGGGGTTAAGTGATTCTGTTAAATAGGAATCGTTAAGAAGGTTAAGTGTCGAAAAGCGGCCAAAAAACCGCGTCTTCGTAATACCTTGAGAATCTTCCCGGTGTGTGATCCCACGTGATTCGGTGTGTGATCCCACGATAGTGCGGTGTGTGATCCCACGACGCCCGGGTGTGTGATCCCACGATGATCGCTTGCCTCTTTGCGGGTCGATTATTGCTCGATCCACACTCTCAACGCCTGCTGCCCGCCTCCGCCTCTGATACGGATGGGCCTTGCGGTGTGTGATACCACGATAGTCAGCGTTCTCCGGCAAGCTTGTCCATCAGGTCGTCCACCTCGGCGGCGCGGCGGCGATCGGCATCGAATCGGTTCCGCCGCTCTTGCTCGGCTTCCAACTTGGCAGTCAGTGCCAGCGCCTCCGCTTCACCCCGAAGTCGAAACAGCACGGCAGGACTGCCATCGACTGTTGCGGCCATGTGCATCGCATAATCGGGGAGCTGGTCGGCCTCCACCACTTTGCGCAGCATCCGGTTGAACTCTTTTGGTTTGCTGTCGCTGCCTGTCTTGTCGCGCAGCACCTCGACGCGACACGTCCACCCGCCCTTCTGGTTGCCGGCGTGCTTGCGCGCGATACGATACAGGGCGCGTTCCAGCCCCCCGGTCAGCAGGAAATAATCCTGGTGCATGGTGAGCAGTGACCGCTCCCCCATAATACCCTCATACACCCAGTCCGACAGCGTAATGGTCATCCCGCGCGGTTGGTCGGTGTCCGGGTCCACCTCCAGCGTCCATTTGTCGAGCCAGTTGAAACCGGCCTTGGTCCGCCGCTTGGGCGCGCGGATCGAGGTCGATATGGAAGTCGTTTGAAGCCGCTGGAGTGCAGCCTGCAACTCCTGATAAGCTCGGCCGCTGGTGTCGCGCTTGATCGCCCGCAACAGGTCATAGGACGTAGTTCTAAGTGTCCGGGGAAGGTCGTTGACCCCCTGCTCCCGCATCCGATTGAGCGTGGACGCCGCCCATATCAAGATATCGGCGTCCCAGATCGTGGCCATGCCGTAGGCGGGGATCGCCTCAATCTTGACCCACGTCTCGCCGTCCGGGCTGCTATATTCGATCGGCTTCACCCGCTTGCGCTTCTGGAGCGAGAAGAACGGCCGCTCCATCGTCTCCCGCTGATCTTTCAGCGGGAGGTCGCCCATCAACGGGATGAACAGATCAAATTCGGGGTTGGGATTTTGGCGCTTGGTCATGAAACATCAATCCTGCCATCCTGCATAATTGCAGGTGTGCACATCGTCACACACGACCGAATTGCTTGTCGGCTTCATACTTGGCGACCAGTTCGCTGATCGCTTCAGCAAGGAGATCTTGGTGACTCCGCCGGGTCCGCGCTGCCAAAACGCGAAATGCCTCCGCCGTGGGATCTGCAGGATCGAAATATGCCCCAAGGTGATACTTACCCGGTCGTTTGCCACCTGATCGTGCGGCACTCGACGGCAAGGTCGTCGGAGCCGACTGGCGTTCCGGCTCGGGTTCGCGAGGGGAGGGTGCCGCTACTGCCGGCCCCAACAGGGAAGTCCGTTTCGCCATAATCAAGCTTTCACATTTGCAGGTGTGCAATTGATCACATCATCAAATATGTGCTTCTGCAAGGCTGCAATTTCCAAGGCAGCTTTACCTTTCGGCTCATGCTCGATGACGCCCAAGCCGTAAGGCCATGCCGCTCGGTAGGCGCTGCGCTCCCGCAATACGGCACGCGCCACCCGCAAGCCGGTTGCCTCGGCAAGCGTTCTGGCATCGTCCAGCAATGTGGTTGCGGTAGGAGGGGCGGCATTCAGCACGACCACGCCCGTTCGCCCCGTGCTGGTGATAAGCTGTGCCGTGCGCTTGATCGCATCGAGATCGATCAATGACGGACGGCAGGGGATAACGACCAGATCGGCACGCTGCGCCGCTGCGGCGGCTTCCGCGCCCGCCGCTGGCGGTGTGTCGATGATAGTAAGTGCAAAGCCGTTGGCCTCAGCTGCATCAATCGCTTGATCGAGGCGTCTCGCACTGATTGGCTCGACGTGCGGCAGCTCGGCCGTTCGTCGCTCGCTCCAAGCGGTCGCGCTCTCCTGCGGGTCGAGATCAAAGAGAGCCGTCTTGATCCCGACCGCTTCAGCAGCGACCGCCAAATTCACCGCGAGCGTCGTTTTGCCAACGCCACCCTTTTGAGCTGCAAGAGTGATAATATGCACGTGTGCACACCTTCAATAATTCAGATATGACGTTATGCAGAACGGCAAGGTCGCACAAGTGCTATGGTGAGGCGCTCTGCTCCTAAAGCATGGCAACGCATGGGCATGCGCTGGATAAATCTGTACGATGCGCCGCTGCTACCGAGGCCCGGAGCATAGTTGGAGTGATCTGATGCAGAAGGGCAAGGCCTTGGACGAGACGATAAAAGGTGAGGTCCGCTTGTGCATAGAGGGCGGTCTTGCCCATTTCCCCGGACTGGCGAAGGAGCAGACGGTCTCGTTTGATGATCTCGCCACCCCGGAGTGCCAGGAGATCGCCAGTCTCGTCGATCAGGCGGACTTCTTCAACTGCACGCCTGCAAACGACAGCGCGGGGCCGGATGCGCGCAGCTATACGGTTGGGCTGACCATCGCCGGCCGCAGTCACGAACTCCGCGTCACCGAACCGATCCGCGACCCAACGCTGGCGAAGCTTGTGTCGGTTGTACGTCGCTTGAGCAAGCAACGCCCGAGCCAGAGCTCTTAGCCAACTCACCGGTGAAATCACCGACAAGCCATGCGCCGATCACGCTTCGCCGTCTTCGACCCGGCCGGCGGGCGGCGCGTTGTCACGATCGAAATTCCCGCAAAGGATCCAGACCGTGTGAAAAGCCGCGCCTGTGATTCCGCCCGGTCGCGGATCGGCGTATGCTGCGGGCATGGCGTATATCGAGGGTCACGCGCGCGACCAGGCGCTGCTGCTGCCGGCATCGGTTGAGGATTACGTGTCGGCGGACAATGCGGTGCGCTTCATCGACGCCTTCGTTGAAGACTTGGATCTGGGCGAAGCCGGCTTCCTGCGGACGCGACCCAAGGCCACTGGCCGACCGGGCTATTCCCCGCGCGACATGCTGAAGCTGTACCTGTACGGCTACCTCAACCGGGTGCGGTCGAGCCGTCGCCTGGAAACCGAGGCGACGCGCAATCTCGAACTGATCTGGCTGCTGCGCGGGCTGCGGCCCGACTTCAAGACCATCGCCGACTTCCGCCGTGACAACCGCTCGGCGTTCAAGGCGGTGTTCCGCGCGTTCATGGTGCTGTGTCGCAAGCTCGACCTGTTCGGGCGCGAGCTGCTCGCGGTGGACGGCACGCGGCTGAAGGCGGTGAACAGCCGGACGCGCAACTTCACGAAGGCCAGGCTCGACAAGTACGTAAAATCCGCTGACGAGCGGCTCGAGAAGTACCTCGCACAGCTGGATGACGCCGACCGTGGTGAGGAGGCAGGCACGACCAGACGGAGCGAGGCGCTCGCGGCGAAGATCGCCAGGGTACGCGAGCAGCGTCAGGTCAGCGAGGCGATGCTTGAGCAGCTGAAGGCCAGCGGCGAGAGCCAGATCTCGCTCACCGACCCCGATGCGCGTGCGATGGCGGCCCATCCCAAGGTCGGCGTCGGCTACAACGCCCAGGTCGCGGTCGATGCGAAGCACAAGCTGATCGTCGAACAGCATGTCACCAACGCGGGCAGCGATCTGGGTTTTCTGGCCGAAACCGCGGGTGCGGCCAAGGACCTGCTCGGCGTGGACCGGATCGATGTGGTCGCCGATATGGGATATTACATGGGTGAGGACATCGCCGCGTGCGAACGGGCCGGCATCACTCCCTATGTCGCCCGTCCCCAGCGCGGCACGGCCGTCGGCGACGGCCGCTTTCCCAAAGAGCGGTTCCGCTACGATGAAGCGGCGGATTGCTATCACTGCCCGGGCAACCAGCGGCTCGATACACGGTACCGCTGGCTCCAGGGCGGTCACATCATCGTGCAATATTCAAACCCGCGCGCCTGTGGCGGATGCGAACTCAAGGCGCAGTGTGCCCGCGGTAGCTTCCGCCGCATCACGCGGTGGGAAGGCGAGGCGGTGCTCGACCGCATGGCGACACGCCTTGCCGTGCGGCCTGAGATCCTGAACATCCGGCGCGAGACGGTCGAACACCCCTTCGGCTCTATCAAGCAGTGGATGAACCAGGGGGCCTTCCTGATGCGTGGGCTCGACAAGGTCCGCGGCGAGTTCAGCCTGACGGCGCTCACCTACAACCTCAGGCGGGCGATCAACCTCGTCGGCGTACAGGGGCTGATCCGGGCGGTGCAAGCCTGAACCTCGCTGCTATATGGGCCAGCGCAGCGTCTGATATCTTCCCCACGAAGCCGTTCTGACCCCGATGCAGCGGGAAACCCGAACATATCAGCAGTATCTGCCACTCTGACCAAAAGAACGACGGGCGGCTTCATGACCGCGAGTTTTCGCACGGTCTGGATGCTGAAACGGGAAAGCTTGCGGCTTCTCAGAAGCCTCATTCACTCAAGTTTTGAGAACTCTGAAGTCGATCGCCAGCGCCTCTCGCTCTATTTGGGAAGGCGTATGGTGACACCGAAGGCCCGCTCGGATCGGGACAGAAGCGCATCGCCGCCATGACCAACGGCGATGGCGCGAACCAGAGCAAGGCCCAGCCCATGTCCATCGGTGGTGCGTGACGCTTCGGCGCGGGCGAAACGCTGAAACAGGCGTTTGGCATCAGCAGGAGGAACGCCCGGACCATTGTCCTCCAGCGTCACTTCAATCGCATCATGCGACACCTTGGCGGAGAGCTTCGCGGCGGTGCCGGCCGGCGTGTGCCGCAACGTATTCTCCAGAAGGTTCGACAATGCCTGCGCGAGCAGGCGCCGGTCGCCCTCGATATGCAGTCCGGGCATGACGTCGATCGTCAGCGTATGGCCGGCAGCCTCGAAGTCGGGACGATAAGTTTCGGCCATGTCCTCCAGCAGCGCCGACAGATCGACCGCTCCCAACGCTCGACGTTCAGCCAACCCTTCGACCTCGGCGATGCGCAGCAGCGCGGCGAATATCTCCAGCAGATCGTCGGCCTGCCGCCGTGCCGCCTTGATCGCGTCTTTGTCCCCGGTCGCGGCGCGATCAAGCTGGTTGCACAGGCGGGTAAGGGGGGTGCGCAGGTCGTGCGCCACGTCGGTCGACACCTGCCGCAGATTATCCATCAACGCGGCGATGCGGTCGAGCATCCGGTTGAGCGTGGCGGCGAGGCGATCGAACTCGCTGTCCGACCCGTCGCGCGGCACCCGCTGCGTCAGGTCGCCGGCGATGATCGCCTGCGCGGTGGCATCGATGCGCGACAGGCGACGCCGGGTCAGCCATCCAACCAGCACGGCCGCGCCGATCCCCAGCGCCAGCATCGCCGCTAGCGCCGTCGCGAACAGCGCCGCCAGCGTGCGGTCGATCGCCGTGAGGTCGCGCCTATCAGCGACGACGACGAGCATCCCGCCGGACAGCGGCGTCGCGAGCGCCTGACCGACGCCGGTATTGTTGCCGCGTCGGAAGCCGAAATGCTCCTGATAGCCAGGTTCGACCGGCGTCAGCGACGTGATCGTCGCGGCGACCGGCCGCCCGGCGCGGTCGACGAGCAGATAGTCGAGGCTCGCTTCGTTGCGGGCGTCCTCGCGCAAGCGGATTGCGTCCGCCACCCCCGCCAGGCCGCCTTCGCGCACCTCGGCCATCAGCGCGCGTGTCTCCACCGCGACGCGGTGGTCCAATTGTTCCTCCAGCGCCTCGTGCGTCACCTCATAGGCGACGGCGCCGATCGCCAGCGTCGCGATGCTGAACGCCAGCGCGACCAGCACGACGATGCCGAAGGTAGAGCGCCACAGGCGGGTGAGCATCTATTCACCCCGGATCATGTAGCCGGCACCGCGCACCGTCTCGATCGCATCGGCGTCGAAGCCGGCGTTGAGCTTGGAGCGCAGCCGGCTCAGATGCGTCTCGACGATGTTGGTCTTCGGATCGAAATCGAAATCCCACACCCGCTCCAGCAGCATCGTGCGGGTCATCACTCGGCGCGGGTTGCGCATCAGCTCCGCGAGCAACGCAAACTCACGCGGTTGCAGGGTGACGCGCCGACCATCGCGCTCGACAGTGCGGCGATGCAGGTCGAGGACGATATCGCCGACCCGCAGCAGATGCGCGTCATCGCCGCGCGAGGAAGGCCGGCGCGCCAGCGCGTTGAGGCGCGCGGCCAGCTCGGAGAAGGCGAAGGGCTTGACCAGATAGTCGTCTGCTCCGCCCTCCAGCCCCTCCACTCTATCGGCGATTCCACCGACTGCGGTAAGCATCAGAACCGGGGTGGCATCGCCGGCCGCGCGCAACGCCCTCACCAGCGCCAGCCCGTCGAGACCGGGCAGCATCCGGTCGACCACGATCGCGTCGAAGCCACCGCCGGTCGCCTGGAACAACCCGTCGCGACCATCCTCGCTGACCGCAACCTGGTGCCCGGCCTGACCCAAGCCCTGTGCCACGAAGGCGCGGGTGTCGGCATCATCCTCGACGATCAATATCCGCATCGCTTACCTATCGCGCAGCGGCGTCAACGCGCCAACCACCGCCCAGCGCGCGGAACAGTGCAACCTCGTTCTGCGAAACCGCTATGTCGGATTGGACCTGTTGGAGGGTCGCGGATGCAGCCGCGCGCTGCGCGTCGACCTGAAGCAGGCCGGGCGCGTCGCCGAGGCGGACCCGGGCAGCGGCCCGCCGCGCATAGGCCTGTGCCTCGCGCGAAGCCGTCGCCAGATCGCGGTTGCGGCGGGTTTCGGCGTCATAGGCGGCGAGCGCCGTCTCGACCTCGCGCAGCGACCGAAGCACCGCTACGTCCCACCCGGCCAGCGCCGCGCGCTCGGTCGCGCGGGCTTGTTCCAGCCTTGCGCGTGCCGGTGCCTGGTTGGGAAAGGCCCAGCTGACGAGCGGCGTCACCGCCGCACTGATCCCGCCGGACAGCAACCCGACAGCCCCGCCCAGATTGACCCGTGGATAGAGGTCCGCGCGTGCCACGCCGATCCGTGCGGCCGCGGCGGCAAGGCGGCGCTCCGCTTCGCGCACGTCGGGACGGCGTAGCAGCAGCGCGGTGCCGTCGCCGACCGGTGCCGCCCCGCGCAGACGGGGCGCGGCGGTGCAGGCGAAGCGGTAGGCGCGCGCTTCGGCGGGCGGGCGCCCCTGCAGCGTCGCGAGCCGGTACAGCGCATTGGCGCGCTGCGCCTCGAACGGGGCGATGGCGGCACGAGTGGCAGCGGCGATCGTCGCGACCTGCGAGACTTCCAGCGGCGACACCTCGCCGGCACGCAACTGCTCGCGCACGAGAGCGACCGAACGGTCCTGCGCCGCAGCGACCTCGCGCGCGGTGGCGATGGCGCGGGTCGATCCGCACAGGTCGACATAGGCCAGCACGGTATCGGCGACGACCGCAACGCGCAGTCCGTCGACGACGGCCGCTTGCGCCTCGGTATCAGCGCCCGCCGCGGTCGCGGCCGAGCGAAGCCGGCCGAACAGGTCGAGGTCCCAGCTCGCGGTTGCGGCGATATCGTAATCCGTCGTGGGCACATTGCCCGACGCACTCGGCTGTCCGGCGGGGTTGTCGACGCCAAGCGCGCTCTCGATCGTCGTCTGCGGCAACCGCGCCGCCCGTGCCTGTCGTAAGGCCGCGCGTGCCCCATCGAGATTGGCATAGGCGACCCGCAGGTCCGCGTTGGCGGTCAAGGCCGAGCGTACCAGTCCGTCGAGCACAGGATCGTCATAGAGCCGCCACCAGTCGTCGGGCACGGGCGCGATCGAGGCCACCGGAAGCGACGCGAATGCCCCGGTGGCGCTGTCTGGCGCCACAGTGGGCGGCGGCTTGGGCACGCTCATGCAGGCGGATGCGAGCAGGGCTGCGGCGGGGGCTAGGCGGCGGATCATGCCAGCGCCTCCGTAGATGCAGGAGCAGGCGGGACGGCGCGCTCCTCGCCATAACGGGCATAGAGCGCCGGCAGCAGCAGCAGGTTGAGCGCAGTGGACGAGATGAGGCCGCCCAAGATCACGATCGCCATCGGATGCTCGATCTCGTGCCCCGGCGCATTGCCCGCGACGATCAGCGGCACCAGCGCGAGACCGGCGCAGGCGGCGGTCATTAGGATCGGCACCAGGCGCTCCTCGGCACCGCGCAGCACCAGCTCGCGGCCGAAGGTCATGCCCTCGTGGCGTTCGAGATGCTGATAGTGGGAGAGGAGCATGATGCCGTTGCGCGCGGCGATGCCGATGACGGTGACGAACCCGACCAGCGACCCGAGCGACAGCACCCCGCCGGTCAGCGCGACCGCGACCACGCCCCCGACCAGCGCGAACGGCAGGCTGACGGCGACCAGCGCGGTGATGCGGCGCGAGCGGAACTCCATCCACACCAGCAGCAGGATGCCGACGAGGCAAAGCGCGCCGATACCCCACAGCCGGCTGCGCGATTCCCTGAGGGCAGCATATTCGCCCAGCACCTGCGGGTGATAGCCGGTCGCGAACGGCACCTTCGCGACCGCGGCGTCGACCGCCTGCGCGACGGTGCCGAGATCCGCGCCCGCGACGTTCATCGTCACGTCGAGGCGGCGCTGGCCGTTCTCGCGCTTCACCTCGTTGGGAGCGGGCGCGATCTCGATACCGGCGATGTCTCCGAGCCGCACCGGCGCGCCGGTGACGGGTGCCTGGATCATCAGGTCGCGAAGCGCATGGACGCTGTTCCGCACCGCTGGCTCACCCCACACCGCCACGTCGAACGCGCGCTGGTCGCGGTAGATTTCGCCGACCTTGGCCTGCGCGACCAGCACCTGCGCCTGCCGGCGGACCTCGCCCGCGGTCAGCCCGAGCCGGGCCAGTTCGCCGGCGCGCGGGCGGATGCGGATTTGCGGGACCAGCACCTGGCTCTCCAGCTTCAGGTCGGACACGCCCTGAATACCGCCGATCGCGTCCCGAACACGCGCGCCGGCCGCGCGCAGCTCCGGCTGGTCGGGGCCGTAGATGCGGACGACGATGGTCGCGCCGGCACCAGTCAGCACCTCCTTGATCCGCTCGCGCAGATAGGTCAGCACATCGCGGTAGAGGCCGGGATAGCCCTCGACCACCTCCTTGATCCGCTTCACCGACGCATCGTAATCGGCATTCTCGTCAAGGCTGATCCAGAGTTCGGTGAAGTTGGGACCGACCACCTCGTCGGCCTGCTCGGCGCGACCGATATGCGCGCCGAAGTTGCGCACGCCGGGGATGCTGCGCAGCTCCTTCGACGCGCGGATCGTAATCCGGTCC
Source organism: Sphingomonas sp. OV641 (assembly GCF_900109205.1). Classification (NCBI taxonomy): domain Bacteria; kingdom Pseudomonadati; phylum Pseudomonadota; class Alphaproteobacteria; order Sphingomonadales; family Sphingomonadaceae; genus Sphingomonas; species Sphingomonas sp. OV641. The sequence goes on from NZ_FNZB01000011.1 coordinate 19,126, forward strand.
ATCGCCTCGATCGACGTGCCCGGCTTCTCGACGAAGTGCATCAGAAAGTCGGTTTCGCGGAAGTCGGGAAGGAACTGGTCCTTGAAGGTCGCATAGCCGACCCCCGCCAGCAGCAGCCCGCCCGCAACGATCCCGACCGCCAGCGCCGGCCTTCCCACCACGCGCGGCAGGAAGCCGACATAGCGACGCTTGAATCCGGCGACGAAGCGGGTGTCGCGCTCCTCGGTAAGCGGCGCGTTCGGCAGGAGCAGCAGGCACATCGCCGGCGTGACGGTCAGCGCGACCAGCAGCGACATGCCGATCGCCAGCACATAGGCGATGGCGAGCGGCTGGAAGAAGGTGCCGGCCACCCCGCCGAGGAAGAAGATCGGCACGAACACAAGCATCACGATCAGCGAGGCGAACACCACCGCCGAGCGCACTTCCAGCGACGCGGCCAGCACCACCGCGAAGGCCGGCTTCGGATCGGCGGACTCGCGGTTCAGCCGCAGGCGGCGCGCGATATTCTCCACGTCGATGATCGCGTCGTCGACCACCTCGCCCAGCGCGATGACGAGGCCGGCGATGATCATCACGTTGATCGTCGCGCCCGACCACAGCAGCATCAGCCCGGCGCCGAGCAGCGACAGCGGGATCGCGACGAGGCTGATCGTCGCCTGCCGCCAGTCGCGGGTGAACAGGAACAGCACCGCCGCGACCAGTGCGCAGCCGATCATCAGCGCGCGTGTCAGGTTGTCAATCGAGCGTTCGATGAAGGTCGCGGGCCGGAAGATGGTCGTGTCGACCTTCACGTCCTTCAAGCCCGGCTTCAGCTCGGCGAACGCGGCCTCGACCGCGCGGGTCAGCTCCAGCGTGTTGGCGGTCGGCTGTTTCTCGACGATCAGCATGATGCCGGGACCGTCGTCGATGATGGCGTTGCCGATCGGTGCATTGAAGCCGTCGACCACGCGCGCGACGTCGCCGATCCGAACCGGTGCCTCGCCCGCCTGCTTGACGATCGCCCGGGCGAGGTCGGCGGCGGTCTGGACGGTGCCGGTCTGCTGGACCGCGAGCCGCTGGTTGGGTGTGTCGACGAAGCCGCCGCCCCCGACCAAAACCGCGTCGCCGGCCGCGGCGCGGACCTCCGCCAGCGTCACGCCGGACGCACGCAGACGATCGGGATCGACCAGCACCTGCAATTGCCGGTCGCGCTGCCCCCAGACCGCGACGTTGGCGACGCCGGGGACCGCCATCAGCCGTGGCCGGATCGTCCAGCGGACCAGCTCGGACAATTGCATCTGATCGAGTTTCGTCGACGACAGTCCGACCTTCATCGCGCGACTGGTCGAGGACAGTGGCGGCATGAGGACGGGCTGTCGTGCCGCAAGCGGCAGGCGTGGCTGCACCTGGGCGATGCGCTCGCCGACCATCTGGCGCGCGCGGATCACGTCGGAGCCGCGCTCGAACAGGATCTGCACCGACGACAGGCCCAGCACCGATTTGGAGCGAAGCGTCATCAGGCCGGGGACACCGTTGACCGCGGTCTCGATCGGCACCGTCACCAGGCTCTCGACCTCCTCGGTCGACAGGCCCGGTGCCTCGGTCTGGATTTCCACCATCGGCGGTGCGAACTCGGGGAACACGTCGAGCGGCACGTCGCGCCCGGCACGGACCCCGAGCACCACCAGCAGCGCGGCGAGCGCGAGAACGAGGACGCGCTGCGCCAGCGCGAAATGGACGAGCCGGCCGAGCATCAGTGCGCCGCCCCGAACTCGGTGCCGAACAACTCCGCCGTACCATCGGTCACGACCTGCGCGCCGGCGGACAGTCCGCGCGCCAACAGCGCCCGTCCGCCGCTCTCCGATACCACCTCGACACGCTGCCGGACGAAGGTGTCGGGCGCGGTCTTCTGATAGACCCACTCGCCGCCATGAATGTCGCGCAGGATTGCGGCAGACGGCACCGACAGGCCCTCGGTCTGCCCGGCGAGCGGCAGGTCGACCGACACGCGCTGGCCGACCTGGAAAGCCCGGTCGCGATTGTCGACCGCGTAATAGAGGTCGACGGTGCCGGCGACGGTGTTGGCCGAAGGCGGTGCCTGCACCGGGCGCGCCGAGCGGGGCGCACCGCCATCGCCAAGAGGGCGGACCGTAGCGGAGGCTTCGCGTCGCACCTCGCCCATGTCGCTGCCGAACACCGATGCGCGCACCCACAGCACGGGTTGCGCGCCAAGCGAGGCGACCGCCGGCCCGAGCAGCCGGCGCTGCTGCCGCGCCGCGTCCAATGCGGCCTGCGCCGCGGTCAGAGCCGCCGCGGCCTCGTCACGCGCACGCACGCTGCCCGCTTCCTCACGCACCAGGCTCGCGGCGCGATCGAGAGCGATCCGCGCAAGCCGCGCCTGCGCCGTGGCACGCGCCAGTTCGGCATCTGCCGCGGCCTGCTGGCTGCCGATCTGCTGGAGGTTGGTTGTCGAATTGACCGGCACGCCGTTGGCGCTGATCGGCGGCACGACAATCTCGCCTGCCACTTCGCGCGTCGCCGTGGCCGATCCGCCATCCACCCGCGCAAGCGCGATGCCCAACCGCTGCTGCGCCTGCGGGGTCAGGGTCAGCTTCAACAGCTCGCTCTCATGCGCGATCGTCTCGGCATGGGCAGGCGGTGCGGGCGGCTTGGCAGCCTTCTCGTCGCAACCGGCAAGCAGGATCGGGATCAGAAGGAAGGTCTGGCGCATCGTGACGGCTTAGTCACGAAAGCATGGGCGCTGCTGGAGCCGACTATACAAAGTCCCAATGTAGCTGGTCATTCACGAGTTTCGATTTGAATTTGATGCTTCGACCTGATGATCGTCGGCCCCGGGGGTGCGCGTATGGAGAGAGTCGACGTGACGAGAGAGCATCCCGCCCGTAAAGTCGCCGAAATCACCCTCGGCTTTTGGCTGGCCAAGGTCGTCGCCACGACATTGGGTGAGGTTGCGGGTGACGCCATCGCCCAGACGCTGAACCTGGGCTACGTCGCCGGGCTTGCCATCACGCTGGGCCTGCTAGCGGCGTTCCTCGTCGCGCAGGTTCGTGCCGATCGCTATCGTCCTTTTCTGTTCTGGGCGACGATCGTCGGTACGACCACGGCGGGAACCGAAATAGCCGACCTGTCGACCCACACCCTCAACCTTGGCTATAACGTGACGTCGGCCATCCTTTTCGGCGGCATGTTGCTGACCCTCGGTATTTGGTATCTCAGGCGGGGCACCTGTGACGTGAGCGCGGTGGTCGACCGTGAGAGCGAGTTGTTTTTCTGGGGCGCCGTTCTGTTCTCGAACAGCCTCGGCACGGCGTTCGGCGATGGACTCGTCTATGTTTTCGGCCTCACATATACCACGGGATCGCTGGTCTGCATGGCTGTGATCGGCGCGGTTTTGCTTTTGCACTATGTTGCCCGGATCAACGCGGCATTTATATTCTGGGCGGCATTCGTCTTCACCAGGCCGTTCGGCGCCGACTTCGGGAATTTGCTCACGAAGGAAGCCGCCAAGGGCGGTTTTGGCCTCAACACGTTTGCGACTGCCTTGGTCTGCGTCCTGCTGCTTGCTGGCATTGTCGTGTGTTTCGAACGCCGGCAGCACCTTGTTGATGGACGTGGCCGCAGCCCAGCCTGAACAACTAAGCGGAGAGGCCGCCAGCGTACCTCCTAACTGATCCCATTTCTCGATTGGGATGGTAAAACGGGATTGCTGCTGTCTTCCCATAGCTCATGCAGGTGACGAGTTGTGACGAGCACAGAAGCTATGCCCGGCATGGCCCTTTGCGACACTTGCCGCTAATCAGGAGCTTGGGACAAGCCGGGGGGCGTGTCCACTTCGGACACCGAGATGACCAGGACACAGCCGACAAGATTTTTTGACCGTATCGTCGCATGGTCGCTGAACCGCCCGTTACCGGTCATCACGCGATACCTGATCGCCGCCATCGTGATCATCACCGCTGGCGCGGCGCGGGTTCTATTCGTCCCGGATACACTGCCATGGCTGCTGTTTATCCCGGCGACGATCGGTATCGCGCTCGTACTGGGCAAAGGGCCGGGCCTGTTTGCCGGCGTTCTATCGACGGCTACCGGTATCGTGTCGATCGGGAATGCGAACCATCCCTCCTGGCTACCACATGCTCAATGGATCGCCGCTACCTTGTTTCTGGTGGTGACGCTCGGCCTTGTGTTGCTGGCAGCCGAACTGAGGGAGGCGATGCGCCGCTCGATCGCGCTCAACGCCGAACTGGTCGAGCGCGAACGCCTGTCGGCGGAGCGCGAGGCGTTTATGTCGAGCGTCCTGGCGGCATCGACAGATTGCATCAAGGTCGTGGAACTGGACGGCAGCCTTTCCTTCATGAGCGAAGGCGGCATGAAGGTGATGGACATCAGCGACTTCAACACGGTTCGTGGATGCCCATGGCCCGAATTTTTGAAAGACGGGGGCTCGGCCCTCGCCGTGGAAGCGCTGGCCACTGCGACCAAGGGCGGCTCGTCGCATTTTGAAGCGGCAGGAGACACACACGCGGGCATTCCGAAATGGTGGTCGGTATCGGTGTCGCCGATCCTTGCACCGGACGGCAGCACCTCGCGCATCCTGTCCGTTTCGCGCGATCATACCGCCCTTTTCAAGGCGCGCGAACAGCAGGAGCTTCTCAACGGTGAACTTAGCCATCGGCTGAAGAACGTACTGACACTGGTACAGTCAATCGCCAATCAGACGTTGCGGGATGCCGGGAGCCTCGAAGAGGCAGCCGCCGCCTTCTCGTCGCGGCTCGCCTCGCTCGGACGGGCAACCGACGTTCTCACCGCCACATCCTGGCAACAGGCCGAACTGCACGATGTACTCGGCGCTGGGCTTTCCGCGGTTGCGGGTCTGTTGGATCGGATCAGGGTCGAGGGGCCGCGTATCCAACTGAACTCTCAAGCGGCTCTCGCGTTGACATTGGCCGTGCACGAACTGGCGACGAACGCGACCAAGTACGGGGCTTTTAGTAACGATACTGGATTGGTCACGCTTCGATGGCGGGTAACCGACGAAAACGATGGACCTCACTTCTCTTTTCTCTGGCAGGAAATGGGTGGTCCACTGGTGAGCAGCCCCGCGCGTCGAGGCTTTGGCTCCCGCATGATTGAGCGTTCGCTGCGGTCCTATTTCCGGGGCGAGACGGTACTGGACTATGCGCCGGAAGGCGTCACGTTCCGGATTGATGCGCCGCTCGGCGACACCGGCGAACTGGTGGCGGGCTGATATGGGACAGGCCATGCCCCCGCGCAGCATCCTCATCGTCGAGGATGAACCGTTCATCCGCTATGATCTGGTCGACTTTTTCGAAGATCGGGGATTTCGTGTCTTCGAAGCCGAGGACGCCGACGAAGCAATCGGTTTGCTCGACGCCAATCACGCCATCCGTATCGTACTGACCGATGTGCAGATGCCGGGCTCGATGGATGGCGTGAAACTCGCCCATCATGTGCGCGACCGCTACCCGCCGACGATCCTGATCGTCGTCTCGGGCATGGTCAATCCGACCTCAGCGGAACTGCCAGCCCGAGCATTGTTCGTGAGCAAGCCGTTCGATCCCCGGTATGTCCTGCGGGAGATCGAACGCTTGTCTTCCTAAGCGATCATCCGTTGCGTTCGTTCGCCCATGCGATCCGCCGCTGGAGGGCAGCGGATAACTGGCTGGCCGAATAGGGTTTGCGCAACAGCTCCAAGCCTTCCGCGCCTTCCTGCGCGAGAACGTGACTGTAGCCGCTGGCGAGCACGACCGGCATCGCCGGCAGATCGCGCGCCAATCGCTTCGCCAACTCGATGCCCCCCATTCCCGGCATCACCACATCCGAGAACACGATGTCGAACCCATCGCCGTCCGACCCCAGACGGTCCAGCGCCTCTTCAGCGCTCGTCACCCAAGCCGTACCGTAACCCAAATCTTCGAGAAGCTGGGTGGCAAACTGCCCGACACTGATGTTGTCTTCGACAACGAGCACGCAACGCCCTTCGCCATCGATCGCCTCTTGCTGCCCGGTCGGTCGCGGCTCTCCAGGAACCGTCGATTCCGCCTGAGGCAGATAGAGGGTGAAGGTCGAGCCCTTGCCGACGACGCTTTCGACATCGACATCACCGCCCGACTGCTTCGCAAAACCGAACACCTGACTAAGGCCCAGGCCGGTGCCCTTGCCGACATCCTTGGTGGTGAAGAACGGCTCGAAAATCCGCTCCAGATCGTCGGGCGCGATGCCGATGCCAGTATCGCTGAGCGAGACGGCGACGAAATCGCCGGTTCCCGGCCCATGTCCTCGGATCGAAGGCATTCGGGCGTCGCAGCATAGCCGGATCGTCACCGTGCCTTCGCTCTCCATCGCGTCCCGCGCGTTGACCGCCAGGTTGACCAGCGCCGTCTCGGGGTCAGGACATAGAACGGGCACAGATATACGCTAAGCGTCTCTGCGCGCACTTATGGGTCGACTCTATGCGTCGACGACTCCAGCATTCCAAAGGCATCCATCGGACAGTTGTAGCATCGCCTCTCGTCGCAGAGCCGGCATATCGTCAGCGCCGAGACAGCGTCGTCAGACATCTGCGCAAGTATTGTCTCGGCAATACGTTCCAGCACGAGGCGGTCAGCATTCGAGACATGGCTAAGGATTTCGGATAAAGTCTCGTTTCTTCGTTGCAGGATCGCAGATAGGCGAGTCTCGCCTGCCTCAGTGAGCATCAGCGCTACTGCACGACGGTCCCGTAGCGCTTTGGATCGAACGGCGAACCCGGCTGCAACCAATCGATCGACAAGCCGCACCGTCCCCGCGTGGGACAAGCCTAGCACCCGTCCTAATTCGTCGATCGAAAGACCGGTCGCGTGACCGATGACGACGATCGCCGCGGTGGTTTCGCCACCGCCGGGTATCGTCGGGTCGAATGCCGCCTTCTTAATTCGATCGGTGATGCCCACTGCGAGGGCGCCGAACAGATTGACGAGCCGGTCCGAGAGTACGTTCAAAGGGTTGCCTCATTCATTGCCGGCGCATAGTGTATGCGCAGCGCATATATCACGCCTGTCTAAGCATGAAGGCAGGTCATGCGCCATGATGAAAGCGAGGCACCATGTTTTCGACATTACACATAGCTGAAAAGACGACCGGCTCTCGCGGGTCTCTCGCGTTGCTGCGCTGGGCGCTGGTGGTCATCTTTCTCTGGTTCGGTTGCATGAAATTCACGAGCTATGAAGCGATGGGCATCGCGCCATTGATGAAGAACAGTCCGATCATGAGCTGGATTCCGGCCGTTTTTGGGGTGCAGGGTGGAAGCTATTTTATAGGCACCGTCGAGCTCGCGACGGCCGCTGCGCTGATTATCGGTGCTTTCAACAAGACGGCCTCCGCTCTCGGCGCGGCGATGTCATGCCTGACTTATGCCGTGACACTGACGTTTTTCCTGAGCACGCCTGGCGTCGCCGAGCCGACCGCTGGCGGGTTCCCGGCGATTTCGGCCGGAACCGGACAGTTCCTGTTGAAGGACCTGGTGCTTCTTGCGGCATCAGCGTGCCTTCTACTTGCGTCCATACGGACAGCAGACGCGTGACGGCAAACAGGTGATAGGCGACGCTCCGGACCTGCGCTTTTGCCGAACCATACCCGCCTCAGCCCATAACGATCGACAAACCCTGTCGCTTTGATAGGGTGTTCGAAAACATGCTTTCGAGGGTTTGTCGTACATGCTGGTCGGATATATGCGGGTGTCAACGACCGATGACCGCCAAACGGTCGATCTCCAGCGGGACGCGCTCGTCGCAACCGGGGTCGATCATCGGCATCTCCATACCGACAAGGCATCCGGCGCGCGCGACGACCGACCAGGCCTGAAAGCCTGCCTCGACTATCTGAACGCGGGCGACACACTGATCGTGTGGAAGCTCGACCGGCTCGGACGCTCGCTGCCGCACCTGCTGACGATCGTCACCGATCTGAAGGCGCGCGGCATCGCGTTCCGGTCGCTGACCGAGCAGATGGATACGACCACGCCGCACGGCGAATTGCTGTTCTCGCTGTTCGGTGCATTGGCACAATATGAGCGTGCGCTCACGCGCGAACGGGTGATGGCGGGACTGGCTGCTGCCAAACGCCGGGGACGCCAAGGTGGCCGCCCGCCGATGATCGACGCCGAAACGCTCGAGCGGATCACCGCCGCGCTGGATGGCGGGGCCAGCAAGGCGTCCGTCTGCCGGACCTTCAAGGTGCCGCGTTCGACCCTTCTCGGCACGCTTGCCCGGATCGGCTGGACCGCACCGGCCAAGGTCTAAGCCGATGCCGCGTCGCGCCGTCCTGTCGGACGAGCAACGCGCGGCGTTGCTCGCGCTTCCCGACGACGAAACCCTGCTCGTCCAGCACTGGACATTGAGCCGGGACGACTTGGCCATCATCGTCCGCCGGAGGCGACCGCATAACCGGCTGGGTTTCGCGATCCAGCTTTGCGCGCTGCGCTATCCTGGCCGTTTCCTGCGACCCGGTGAACTGATCCCTGATACGCCGCTCGCGTTCGTCGCAGAGCAATTGGGGGGCCGGTGAGAGAAGGCCCGAAAACGTACGCTAAGCCCGTCGGTCAGTTGCGGTGAGCCGGAGCGGCCTGAACCGCTCGCGCGGGCGGTCGAGTTCGCTCCAAAGATAGTCGCCGGTCAGCCCGATGTGCTCCCACCCGAGCGGAGCCACGTGGGCGAGCAGTTCATCCGGCACGTCGACGCCGGTCGACCGAAGATGCCGGACGGCGCGGTCGAGGTACACCGTGTTCCACAGCGTCACCGCCGCGGTGACCAGCGTCAGCCCCGAGGCTCGGTGCCGCTGGTTCTCGAACGTCCGGTCGCGCAGCTCGCCAAGGCGGTTGAAGAAGATCGCGCGGGCAAGCGCGTTCCTGGCCTCGCCCTTGTTGAGGATGCTGCCGGTTCGGCGCCGCTGCTCGGGATCGTCGAACCAGTCGAGCATGAACAGCGTGCGCTCGACGCGGCCGACCTCGCGAAGCGCCCGGGCGATCGGGTTCTGGCGAGGGTAGCCCGCCAGCTTGCGGAGCATTGCGGACGCGCTCACCGTGCCCGCCCGGATCGAGGCGGCGAGGCGCAGCGTCTCGTCCCAGTTCTCCTCGATCGCGCGGACATTGACCGGCCCGGCTACCAGAGGCTGAAGCGTCGGCCAGCTCTCGAGCGGTGACAGGCTGTATAGTCGCCGCTCGTTCAGATCGCGGATGCGCGGCGCGAACCGGAATCCAAGCAGGTGGCAGAGCCCAAACACATGGTCGACTGCTCCCGCGGTGTCGGTCGCGTGCTCGCGGATGACGAGTTCGCTTTCATGGTCGAGCAGCCCATCGATGACGTGCGCGGCTTCGCCCGCGTTTGCGGCGATCACCTTGGTATGGAACGGTGTGAACCGGTCGGAGACGTGGGTGTAGAACAGCACCCCCGGCTCCGAGCCGTAGCGGGCGTTGTGATCGGCCCGCGCCTCACCGCGACCTCCCGCCCGGAAGAACTGCCCGTCGGACGACGACGTATCGCCCGGTCCCCACACCGCCCCGAGCGGGTGCGCGGTATGCGTGTCGACCATCGCGGCGAGGGCCGACAGGTACGTCTCGTCGCGGACGTGCCATTCGGCTGTCCAGCGCAGCCGGGCGAGCGTCAATCCGCGCGAACTTTCGGCCATCCGGCCCAGCCCCAGGTTGGTCGCGTCGGCGAGGATTGTGCCCATCAGCGCCGACTGGTCGGACGCCGGCTCGCCGCTGCGCGCATGAACGAACTGGTCCGCGAAGCCCGACCACGCAGCGACTTCGACCAGAAGATCCGTGACGCGCACGCGCGGCAGCATCGCATAGAGGCGAGCTTTCAACGCTTCAGCCTCATCGGGAACCGAACGGCGCAGCGGTGAGATGGTCAGCTCCCCGCCCGTGATGGCGACGTCAACCAGTTCACCGGCAGCCGCGGCCTGCTCGACCTCGGTCATGCGCCGGGTAAGCAGATCGCGCCGTTCGACGTGCCAGTCCCGGAACCCGGAGGCCACCGCGAGTCTAAGCCGTCCTTCGGCGCGCATCGCGGCGAACGCGGGCTGAGGCAGAAGATAATCGTCGAGGGTGCGATAGGCGCGACTGCCATCGACCCAGATGCCACCCGACGCCAACCGCTCGCGCAGATGAACGACAACGGCAATCTCATAGGCACGCCGGTCGATGCCACCCCCGGCCGCGAACACCACCTTGCGCCAGCGCGGGCGAAGAAAGGTGGTCGGGACGCGCTTGGGCAGGACCGAGCGGCCGTCCTGGTACATGCGCCGCAGCACCTCGATCGCGCTGAGCAGCGGGTCGCCGGAACGAGCGGCGTGGAACGAGAACGCAGCCAGGAAGGTAGGTGCGAACTTGCGGACCGCGGGGTAGCGCTCGACCACCTCGTCCAGACCGTCGTCGGTGGGTCGGGTCAGCTCCTCGGCATCGCGAACGCTGCGTTCGAGCTGCTCCCATCCGATGCCGTCGGTGATCGCGCGCAGCGGGTCGCGGCCGCTCGCGCGCGTTTCCATCAGCAGGCGACCGAGCCGCGCGTGGACGCGAGCGGTGTCTTTGAGCAGCCGGGCGGCCCCAAGCAGTCGTTCGGAGCGCATCCGGTCCGCCCGCCGAAACAACGAGCCGACCAGCTTCTCGACCATGACCAGAGCGGCGTCAGTTAGCGCCGCCTCCATTTCGATTGCGAACGCGATCAGCGTGGCCAGTCGCCGGCGACGCTCCAGGCGGCGAAGGTGCTGCGCTGTCACAATGCTCGCGACGCGCGCGATCACGGCATAACGTGCGCCGTGAATGCGGCGGGCTCGGTCGGGTTCGATCCCGAGAGAGCGAACTCGATCGAGGCGCTCGACCAGCGCTTTCAGGTTGGACGCTGAGGGTGCCTCCGACCAGTCCCGGATCCAGCCCAGGCCCGTCCGGCCGTGTTCGCCAGCGTCGATCAGTTCATCGAGCCCTGCTTCTTGGTCGTCCGAGCAGTCGCGGATCAGGCCTGCGAACGCGGATCGGCGTGCCTGAGTGCGCGCGATCAGGGCAACCCGTTCCAGCGACGATGCCGCGGGGACCACCACGCGGGTCAGCCGCAGTCGTTCAACCATCGCCGCGACGATCGGCTCGCCGCGATCGGTCGATGTCGCGACCTCAATGCCGAGCGTCAGCATGGCGCGCATGTCGGCACGTTCGAACGCGCGTAGCACGAGCAGCGTCTCGATCTCGGCGCGGTGCTCGCGCAGGGTCGGTCCGCGATCGGCGTAGCCAAGGAAGGCGGCAGGCTCGCCACCCAGCTGCTCGCACAAGGTCGCAAGCATAATGGCGGGCGGTGCCTCACCTGGCGCGAGCGCTCGCCCGGGATGGCGAAGATAGCAGAGCTGGACCGCGTAGCCGATCCGGTTGGCACCGCGTCGACGGCGACACACTTGGACGAGGTCATCCGGCCCAAGCGTGTAGAGCCGATCGATCGTTTCCCGATCGGTCGGCGGGTCGAAGATCGCGGCACGCTGCCCGGGCGAAAGGATCGTCTTGGTCGACATCGCACCGGTTCCCCGCAATTGTCACATATTCTTCTACTCAGGCTGTTGGTGGAGCATAGACAGGAACACGGGTTAAGTGACAAAGTAGCGGGATCGTGGCGAGCATTCCGGTTTTGTCACGCAGACGGACGAATATGTGACAACGCTCATCGGCTATGCACGGGTCTCGAAAACGGACGGCAGCCAGGTCCACGATCTGCAGCGCGACGCGCTGATCGGCGCCGGGGTCGATCCCGACCACATCTACGAGGATACGGCCTCGGGGCGGCGCGACGATCGCCCCGGTTTAGCGGGCGCGCTCAAGGCGCTCCGCTCAGGCGATACGCTCGTCATCTGGAAACTCGACCGGCTCGGGCGCGACCTGCGCCACCTAGTCAATACGGTCGGCGATCTAACCAAGCGCGGCGTTGGCCTGAAAGTGCTGGCGGGGGAAGGCGCGTCGATCGACACCACCACCGCCAATGGTCGGCTGATCTTCGCGATCTTCGCCGGACTCGCCGAATTCGAGCGCGAACTGATCGTCGAACGCACCAAAGCGGGCCTTGCCTCGGCACGCGCCCGCGGCAGACATGGCGGGCGACCGTTCAAGATGACGCCCGCCAAATTGCGGCTCGCCCAGGCCGCGATGGGGAAACCGGAAACTAAGGTGGGTGAGCTGTGCGTCGAGCTCGGCGTCACGCGTCAGACGCTCTACCGGCATGTCACGCCCGATGGTCAGATCCGCTCCGATGGTGAGAAGCTGCTCGAGCAAAGATCGCTACGTACAACTGCCTGACGGTCATATGATCATTCTCGATCGGAGCGACTCACCAACTGGATAGTTGCGCTCGCGTGCCGGCCGAAACTGTTTCAGGCTCCGGGCAGCTTCCGCGCTTTATCGAGGTGCTTCCGGGTCACGAGCCCGCCCGCTTTAGCCTTCTCCCGCACCGCCGCGTTACTACCCTTCGTCGCGTAGGCGTTATGGACCTTCAACGCTTCCTCGTGCGCCGCGATCTGTCCCCGCTTGTACGCCGCGTCGAATTCGGCGCGGGGCGTGTTCTCTAGCGTGTCCAGCATCTGAGACAGAGGCCCGACCAGCGCGCTTCCGGAATCGGTGGCGGCGGGCATGCTCAGTACGCTGGCGTGCTCCGCCATCATACGGGTGTGATGGTCGACCATCGTTTGCGCAAACAAGCGTGAAGCTTGGGATTGGGATCTGGTCAGCACGAGCCGGCTCGCATCGACCTCGTACCTACTCAGCGCGTGCATGGCACCGAGATAATCCCTGGTTTCGACAGGAGCAGGGTTCGTGCTGATCCCGGCCTGCGCGAGGGACGCCGACAACGGCGCAGCAAGACACGCCACCGTGATCGCGGTCAGAGCCGCGCCGACTGACTTTCGCATTGGTCCACCTCCTGATTTTCGTTCTTGTTCATGCATGTGCTCAACTCGCGCCGGGCCGTGCGACGTTGGTCTTGTCCAGCGCCGCCCGGAGTCCGCGCGCAAGCTTCGCCGCGTCATCGATCGCCCAGAAGTGCATAAAGAACAGCCGCGGCTGGTCATCAAGCATGTGATTGTGGAGCGCGGTCACCTCGATCCCGTTGGTGCGCAACGCCTTGAGCACCGGGTCGACCTCGGCCGCGGTCAGCACAAAATCACCCGTGATCGCCGCCCGCCCGGAGCCGGTCGGCTGGAAGTTGATCGCGGTCGCCGTCCCCATCGAGGCGGGCGCGGGCATCCCGCCGTCGGTCAGCTTCTCGGCGCGCGGAAAGCTGAACTGATATACACCGCCGTTCGGCTTGCCCTTGATCCCCATCACCTGGTCGAGCGCCGCGGTGTCGAGCGCGATCGGTGATGACGAGCCCGCGCCGGCCGAAGGTGGCTGCGAGTCCCTGGACGGGGCCGCGAGAGGGGTTCGGCTGGCGGCGAGCGCTTCGCGAAGCGCGGTCGCGAGCTTCACCGGGTCGCCATGGCCGCCGATGTGCATATACATCGTCGCCGGCGCGGAACGGAGCAGGTGGTTGTGGAGCGCCGTGATCGTGAACCCGCTCGCCAACAGTCGGCTCATCACCGGGTTCACTTCCGCATGAGTGAGAACCAGGTCGCCCATGACCATCACCTGATCACCCATCGGCTGGAACGCCGCCCAGGAGCCCAGCGCCAAGGCGGGCTTCACGGCAACGCCGTCAAGCGTCACGTTAAGGTCCGATCGTGGAAAGCCGTAGCGACGGACGCCGCCCGCCTGTTCGGTCCCGACGCGGCCGAGCGCGCGGTCGACCGCGGCCCAGTCGGGGGCGGCCGACGCCGGCGCGGCAAAGGTCACGGCGACCGCGACCGCCAGGGGGAGCATTAGGTGGCGCAAAACTTCTCTCCTCGATCTCAACTGGTCGGCCGGCATGGAAAATGCTGGCGCAACGCTATCGTCACACCCGCAAGCCGGGGCATGTTCGCCATTTGCCGGTTGTCGGCCGCCCATGCCAGAAAGATGCGGCTCAACTCACCGGCCCTGACACCCCGCCCGCAAATGCCGGCCTCGCTGCCGCCGTTGCCGAACGCGGAAAGCGTCTCGGCCGCGCCGGCGAGGTACGCCTCGCAACGACCGTTCACCTTTTTCTTCTGCTCGTCGGCGCACATCTGGTGAAACTGCGCCACCGTCTCGTAACGTGGTTGCGCCAGAGTGGGCGAGGCGGTCGCGAGCGCGAGACCCGCCAGGATGGCAGAAGCACTTGATTGGACGGTTTGCATCAAAGTCTCCTCGCCCCAAGCTTTAACTCGCCACCCTCAAACGATACAAGTGTACGGTTGTATCCGCCTCATGATACAGGCGCTGCATGGCTGATGCTTCTCCATCTACGCCGCACGACTGGCTGCTGCTGATCCCCCAACTCCCGGCTAAGCCCGCCTACCTGCGTGTCCGGGTGTGGCGGCGCTTGCAGGCGATCGGTGCCGCCGCGCTCAAGAACGCCGTCCACGCGCTTCCTTCGCGCGACGACACGCGCGCGCTGTTTGAGGAGCTGAGAACGGAAATCATCGCAGGCGGCGGCGAGGCGCTGATCCTGGAAGCGCGGCTCGTGGATGGAATGACGGACGCAGAGCTTCGCGCCGTGTTCGATGCGGCCCGCGACGCCGACTATGACGAGCTTACGCGCGAGGCGCGCTCGCTGAGCGACGCCGGCGACGCGACCGACACTCGGCGCTTGCGCAAGCGCCTGGACGAGATTGCCGCCATCGACTTCTTCGGCGCGCATGGTCAGCAAGTAGCGTTGGCGGCCCTCGCAGATGCGGACCGCCGCGACCATGAACATCCCGACGTGAGCGGGGCGGGTGCGCCGGAGCTGATGCCCGCGGAGTTGAAAAGCCGCACCTGGGTCACGCGCCGACACGTCCATGTCGACCGCATCGCGTCTGCTTGGCTGATCCGGCGGTATATCGACGTGGATGCCAGCTTCAAATTCGTGGACGGCAAGGAATACACCCCCCAGCCGAGCGAGCTGCGATTCGACATGGCGGACGCGGAGTTTACGCATGAAGGCGACCGCTGCACCTTCGAGACGCTGGTGTCCCGCACCGGGCTCGATGGCGACCAGGCGCTCCGCGCGCTCGCCGAGATCGTCCATGATCTCGACATCGCCGATGGCAAGTTCGGTCGTCCGGAGACGGCGGGCATCGGCGCGCTCATCAACGGCATCTGCGCTGGCACGGACGACGACATTGAGCGCATCGCGCAAGGATCGGGCGCGCTCGACGGCTTCTACGCGCACTTCGCCAAGCGGCGCTGAACAGATGGGAGTTGATCATGGCGAGCATCGAACAACCCGTTCCGACAAGCGCGGTCGGCGATGACACCCGCCCGCCCGACCTGAGCTATCCCGCGCTATTTGTCCGATTCCTACGCTTCGGCATGATGGCGTTCGGCGGTCCTGTTGCGCAGATCGCGATGATCCGGCGCGAGCTGGTCGACGAGGAACGCTGGATCGGGAGCGACCGGTTCAACAAGCTCTTGGCCGTCATGCAGGTGTTGCCCGGGCCGGAGGCGCATGAATTGTGCGTGCATCTCGGCGTCCGGGCCAAGGGGCGGCTGGGCGGCTTGCTCGCCGGGCTCGGCTTCATGCTGCCGGGCTTGGTCCTCATGCTCGCGCTGGCATGGCTCTACACTCGGCTGCCGATCCAAGGAACGCTACTCGGAGCGGCGCTCCTCGGCGTCCAGGCGGCGGTGATCGCGGTAATCGTCCGCGCGGTGCATAGGATCGGCGAGCACATCCTGCTTGACCCATGGCTCTGGGCTGCGGCTATCGCCGCAGCGATCGCCTCGCTCGCCGGTGTCAGTTTCTGGATCGTGCTGCCAGCCGCAGGCGCTGCCTATGCGCTCGCATCGACCGGGCGCTACGCGCTCCCTGCGGTCGTCGTCGCGATCGCCGTTGGCTTGGCGGCCCTGACCTGGGCAGGAAGCCTCGGGAATGCCAGCGTGGCGGTCGCTCGGGAACCGGCGCCCACGGTCGCCGCGCTCTTTTGGACCGGGCTGAAAGGCGGGCTGCTGACGTTCGGCGGGGCCTATACCGCCATTCCGTTCATCCGGAACGACACGGTGGGCCGGGGCTGGATGACGGACGCGCAGTTCCTCGACGGCTTAGGGTTGGCCGGCATCCTGCCAGCCCCACTCGTAATCTTTGCGACCTTCGCCGGCTGGATCAGCGGCGGCCTCGCCGGGGCGCTCGCGATGACGGCCGGCATGTTCCTCCCCGCGTTCGCCTTCTCGCTCCTACTCTACGACCGGTTGGAAGCGGTGGTAGAGCACAAGCGGCTGCAACTCTTCTTGGCGGGCGTCGCGGCCGGGGTCGTTGGCGTTATCGTGGTGACGGTCACGGACCTCGCCCGGACCACGGCCGCACGCACCTCAAGCCCAATCGCGAGCGCGCTCATCTTCGCCATCGCGCTGGCCATCATGTACCGCTGGAAAAGCAAGCTCGCCACGCCGGTTGTCCTGGCGATTGGGGCAGTGATCGGGGCATCCGCCCTGAGCTAGAAGACCGTGCGGTCGCCGTAAGTCGAGGTCTCGATAATCGATCGATACCAATTCACTTAGCGTACGTTTTCGGGCCTTCTCTCACCGGCCCCCAATTGCAGGTCGGACCCGAGGTGCTGGCCGACTACGCGACGCGCGGCCCGACCCGGTACGAACAGCTCGATGCACTGCGCGATGCATTCGGCTTCATGCCGCTCAGTCGGCCGCTGCGAACGACGTTGCAGGAATGGCTCCTGCCGATCGCGCTGACGACGACCAGCGGGGCTAGGCTGGCGCGCGTGATGCTGGATGAGTGCCGGCGACGGCGCATCATTGTGCCGGGCATCAGTTCGGTCGAGCGGATGGTCGCACAGGCGTTGCTCGATGCCGAACGCCATGTCGCCGAGCATCTGACCCGAGGACTCGATGCTCGACAGCGCCGGCTGCTCGATGCGCTTCTCCTGCCCCACACAGGCACGAACTTGAGCGATCTGGCCTGGGTGCGGCAGTCACCCGGCAAGCCCGGCCGAAAGACATTCGCCGCCATCATCGAGCGACTGACACTGCTTCGGGCCATCGGGATCGATCCGGATATCGCCGTAGGCGTCCATCCCGAGCGCCTCCGACGCCTGTGCCAGGAAGGCGTGCGGCTGACCGCGCAACATGTTCGGACGCTGCAAGCGACGCGGCGTCGCGCCACATTGGTGGCGACCATCCTCGAAACCATCGTTACCCTCACCGACGATGCGGTGCTGATGTTCGATCGCCTGCTTGGGCAGATGTTCCGGCGCGAACAGAACAGCGCGGACACGACACTCAAGCGCAACCGGCGCACCATCAACGGCAAAATCCGGCTGCTTGCCCAACTCGGCGCTGCCTTGCTCGCCGCCAAGATATCAGGTGGCGATATCGGCGCTGCGGTCGAGGCAGCGATCGGATGGAATGATCTCGGCCGCGAGGTCGATGAAGCCCGCAAGCTGATCCGCCCCGATTCGGTCGATCCCGTCGCGGTCGCCGCGACCAATTACCCCGTCCTCCGACAGGTCGGTCCCTCGTTCATCGCCTCGTTCACATTCGGGGCGGTGCCAGCCTGCCATGCGCTCGCGCGAGCGGTCGCGATCATGCGCGACCTTCATTTTGGTCATCTGCGCAAATTGCCTGCAGGCACGCCAGTCGGCTTCATCCGGCAAGCTTGGCGTCGGGCGATCGGCACCGGCATTCCCGATCGCAGGATCTATGAATTGTGCGTGCTGGTCGAGCTTCGCGACCGGCTTCGCGCCGGCGACATGTGGGTCGAGGGAAGCCGACGCTATCGTGCTGTCGAGCAGCAACTCATTCCTGCCCCCGTATTCGCCAACATGCGCGCGGCCGGCCCCTTGCCGATACCGGCACCGGATACGGCCGATATCTGGCTGGCCGAACGACGCGCCCGCCTCGCCCGTCGATTGGCCGAGGTCGAGCGAAAGGCGGAGACGGACGCGCTGGAAGACGTGCAGCTCAGCTTGGGCAGGCTGCGGATTTCGCCCTTGAAGGCGATTACTCCCGAGGAATCCGATACCGCCCTTGCGCCGCTCTATGCGCATCTGCCCGCGATCCGCATCACCGACCTTCTTGCCGAAGTCGATCGATGGACCGGGTTCAGCCAGTGCTTCACGCATCTGCAAAGTGGCCGTGCCGCGGATGAACCACGTGCGATCCTCACGGCGGTGCTCGCCGATGCCACCAATCTGGGCCATACGCGCATGGCGGAAGCCTGCAATCTCGTGACCCAGCGCCAACTCGGTTGGCTCGCCTCATGGCATCTGCGCGAGGAAACCTACGGTCGCGCGCTCGCCCGGCTTGTCGACGCCCAACACACCGCGCCGCTGGCCGCGCTGTTCGGGTCCGGCACCTCGTCCAGCTCAGACGGTCAGAACTTTCCGCTCGACCGCCGCGCCCAGGCAACCGGCGCAGTCAATCCGCACAAGGGGACAGAGCCGGCTGTCTCCTTTTACAGCCACGTCTCGGATCGCTACGCGCCGTTCCATTCCACAGTTATCTCCGCTTCGGCGAGCGAGGCGGCACAGGTGCTCGACGGGCTGCTCCACCACGGCGCCGATCTGCACATCGAAGAGCATCACGTCGATGGCGGGGGCGTCTCCGACCATGTGTTCGCGCTATGTCATCTGCTTGGGTTCCGGTTCGCGCCGCGTATCCCGAATATCGCCGCACGCCGTTTGCACCTGTTTAACGGCATCGAACCCGGCCCCGATATTGCGCCGCTGGTCGCGGGCCGCATCGACGAAGGTCTGATCGAGGCACACTGGGACGACGTGCTGCGACTGGGAACCTCGATCCGCACAGGCGTCGTCAGCGCCTCGATCATGCTGGAACGGCTCGGCTCCTATCCACGCGCCAACGGCCTGGCACTGGCGTTGCGCGAGATCGGTCGCGTCGAGCGTACCCTGTTCACGCTCGACTGGATCGAGCAGCCCGAACAGCGTCGCCGCGCCACCCGCGAACTCAACAAGGGAGAAGCGGAAAATGCCCTGAAACGCGCCATCTTCTTCCATCGCATCGGCCGTATCCGCGATCATGCGCTGCAAGCCCAAAGCCATCGGGCGAGCGCGCTGAACCTCGTCGCCGGTGCCATCGTCCTGTGGAACACGACCTACCTGCAAGCCGCCCGGATGCATCTCGCCAACCTCGGCCGGCCGGTCCCGCCGGACCTGCTGCAACACCTATCACCGCTCGGTTGGCAGCATATCAATCTCACCGGCGATTACCTCTGGACCGATCCCGATGCGCCATCCACCGCGCTCAGACCGCTTCGCCAGATGCGCGCCGTCGAAGGCACGGCAAAACCTTAGCGTATATCTGGGTCCGTTCTGTGTACCGACCCCGTCTCGAACTGGCTGACGTCGGCACGCACACGGCAGATCGCGTCCGGCACTTCGAAGCGGACCAACACGCGCGAGCCGGTGATGCTGTCGAGCATGTCTGCGATAGCGTCGAGCCGCTGCCCGACCTCAAATACCTCCGGCTCCAGCGTCTGCCGGCGGGCAAAGGCAAGCAGCTGCCCGGTGAGCTTGGCCGCGCGATCGGCGGTGTCGCCGATGGCATCGAGGTAACGCTGGCGCTTCTCGGGAGCGACGTTGTCACGCCGCAACAGGTCGACGGAGCCGCGGATGACAGTCAGGAGATTGTTAAAGTCGTGTGCCACCCCGCCGGTGAGCTGGCCGATTGCCTCCATCTTCTGGCTCTGACGTAGCCGCTCCTCCGCTGCCATCAATTCGGCGCTACGGTCGGCGACACGCTGTTCGAGTGTCTCGTTCAGCGTGCGCAAATCCGCGATGGCACGGTCGCGCTCTGCCTCGACCGCCCGCTTGGCCTCGATGTCGATGAGGACGCCGGGAAAGCTGCGCGGTGTGCCATCGGGATCGTGATCGACACGACCGTTCGCCTCGATCCAGTAATAGTGACCATCCGCATGGCGCACACGGTATTGGTGGGCGTAACGACCGCCTCGCACGATTGCGGCATCGATCGCTGCCGCAAGACCGGGCTGATCGTCCGGA
Organism: Sphingomonas sp. OV641; assembly: GCF_900109205.1. NCBI lineage: Bacteria > Pseudomonadati > Pseudomonadota > Alphaproteobacteria > Sphingomonadales > Sphingomonadaceae > Sphingomonas > Sphingomonas sp. OV641. The sequence continues at coordinate 39,220 of NZ_FNZB01000011.1, forward strand.
TGCACCGTCTCGACGATCTGCGCGAGCGGAATGCCCTCGCGTCCAAGCACCGGATCGAGGCCGAACGTGCGGGCAAAGGCGTCGTCGATCGTGAAGCGATCGGTCGGAATGTCCCAATGCCATGTGCCGATGATCGCACCGGCTTCCAGTGCGAGCTGCACCCGCTCGACATTCGCGCGCGCCAGCGCTTCGCTGACGAGAAGCTGATCCTGTGCTTCGCGGCGAGCCGTCACATCGTTGAACAGGATGGCGATCTGCCGATCGGCGGGATCGCCTACCCGAACCGCCCGCACATCGAACCAGCGCTTGAAGGCCTCTGCGTAGCTTTCGAAATTGGCAGGCTCACCGGTGCTGGCGACATGACCATAGGTCTCGAACCAGAAACGCTCCAAATCGGGGGCGAACTCGGTCACCCATTTCCCGCGCAGATTGACGCCGGATTGCTCCTCGAACGCGGGATTGGCTTCGAGGAAGCGATAGTCGATCGGCGTGTCGTCAGCGTCGTATTTAACCTCGACGATGGCGAATGCAGCGTCGATCGTCTCGACGATTGTTTGAAACCGATCCTGCGCCGCCCGGAGCGCCGCGCCGTCAAGGTGCTCGCGTGTCCGGTCGCGCAGAATTTTCACGAAGCCGAGATGCCGATCGTCTTCATCGAAGAGCGGGAGCATCTCGCCCGATGCCCAGAAGGGCTCGCCACCTTTCCGAAGATGCCACCGCTCGTCGGAAGCGCGTCCGTCCCGTAGCGCTCCTGCCATCTCATGGTCGACGCGGCCGATTGCGCGATCCTCAGGCGTGAAAAATCGCTCGGCATTCTGGCCGCGAATTTCTTCGGCCGTCCAACCCAGAATGTTCTCCGCACCGACATTCCAGTCGGTGATGACACCTGCCGGATCGGTGACGATCATGGCGATGTCCGCGGCATTGTCGAAGATCGCGCGTTGTCGGGCTTCGCTTGCCGCCAGCGCCGCCTGACTGGCTTTCAACTCCGCCACCATGTCGCGCGTTGCATTCAGCTCGGCCGCAGCGCCGGCCATCTGTCGCCTGTGAGCCTGTACAACATCCTGTACGTGGGAATGGGCATCGAGCGTTCGCCGATTGGCTTCGATGGTCTGCCGACGGCTCGCCGTGAGATCGGCGACATAGCGATGATCGCGTTCCGCTTGCTGATCGCTGGCACGCTGCGCATGGATCCCGGCATGCGCCAATTCGGATCTCAGGCGCGTGACTTCGGCCTCAAGCTCTTCTCTCGTCATGGTATTCAAGGACGACACCCGTTCCCACATCGCTCGTTCTGTATCGCTGATCTACTATCGCCTGGCGGGTTCGGGCCGCAACGGCAATGAACGTTTGGGCTTCGGACAGTCCGGGCTAGCAAAAACGAATTTGGTTCGTTCCCGCCGGCTTGATGTAAAGGATTTGCCTAGTCCAAGGACTGCGCTACGCTGGCCAAGCAATGCAAATGCTGCTGGTCTCGATGAATGACGCTTTTGAGGCCGGGCGACGGATTGGCACCGTGCCGCACGGATCGGCGATCGATTGCCCAATTGGGCATGAGCAGATCATCTTGCGGCTGAGCTGGATGGATGGCTTCAGCAAGGGGCGCTCGGACCCGCTGCGAGACAGAGGATGGATCGATCTGCCTCTCTGGAATTAGCGGCCGCCGCAGATGACAAAGCCACCTACACCATCCGGCGAAAGGCATTCTGCAAGTCGCTTTCCCGAAACGGTTTGGCGAGAACGACGCCTGGAGGACTGCAAGGGTGACATTCGCCCGGCGTTGCACTGATGAATATGACCGGCATCTCTCCGAGGTGGGCGTGAATCCGGGCGACAGCTGCCGGTCCAGTGCCGGTTACGAGCTTCACATCCGACGTTATCAGGTCGGGCGGACGGACCAGCGCCAAAGCAACGGCTTCCGTTTCTGATACGGCGAAATCAAAAGAGGTGGCGCCGACACCCTCCAACATCGACTGGATATTCATGGCGATGAACGGCTCATCCTCGATAATCAGTACGTGACACATTCATCGGCTCCGGCTTGGAGCTTGATAACGCAGATCAGGAGCTTTTGGTTCGTCCGCTTCAGATCGCACAGGGCGAGCAGGACTTTGGGACGTTCCCGATTGGGAAGGTTCAGGGAGACGGCTGACGGTCGCAAGGCGCACCGGACGGTAGGGAAATAGCCGTTTTCCCAAAATATGTTCCCGATTGCTCCTTCCCGAAATGACCGGTTGGAGACGGAGAAATGGGACGATCCCGCCCGTGCAATGAACCCGCCTTTAGCATCCGCCCGGAGCGGATAATGTGAGCAGCCATGTCCGATTGCGAGCAGCCCCGGATGATGGCGAGCACGCTGGCAGATAATTCGAGCAGGATGCCACCCGCCAGTGGCAGAGAGCGTGAGCAGAAAACCGGCTGTTTGCGAGCAGACGCCGCTACGATTGCAAGCGCCTACAGTTAGGTGTTCTGGCGCGACAGGCCTTTTTCAGGATGCGCGAATAGCCAGACTTTCCCGATCCATTGTCGCCATAGATAATCGTCAGGCCATTGGGTTGAAACGCCAGTCTCTGATCGGATGCCAAGGCATTGACGTGGTTCACGTTGTGAACGCGACGGAGGTGCACCGGCCCTTGGACACGCGCAGGATCGCGGAAACTGTCGGCGGTTACCGGATTTGCTGCGGCCTGGCCTTTGCAGATGGCGACCAACTCATCGAGCTCAGCACCAGTGAGAGAATTTCCGGTTGCCAGTCGACGCAGCGCGTCGCGCTGCCAGCCTGGACTATCCTCAGACCAAGCGACGATGCTTGCGAGCGCCTGTGCTTCCGTCATCCCCCACACCCCCTCAACGTCTCAGCTACTCTCGTTCTGCTCCCCTTCGGTAGCCACCTCGACCGCTGCCGCACGTGCCTCCTGCCAATCGGCACCGGCTTGAGTCAGAAACGCCGACAATCGATCACTGAGGCTGGAGTTCTTTTCAACGTGCGAAGCGTAATAGACAAACGACGTCACCGCCGTACGCTGCTTGATGGGGTCCCACAGTTCTACAATCTGCAACATCGTCGCACGATCAAGAGGGATTAGACCCATATCGGAGACAGCTTGGCGAGCGTCATCATCAAAGCCGAGCGCTGCGACCACCCCAAGCGCGCCGCGAATGCCCGTCGCGTTCGCGAAACCTTCGAGCTGCTGCACGCCCGCGGACGTGATGTGGTACTGCTTTACTTCGGCTGAGATCGCGAGCCGGCCGCCTTCCCAGCCGTCGACGTCGCCGATGCGTTGAAGGCGACGCGATCCGGTGCGAACCTTATCGATCTCGATCTGGAGGTGCGGGTTATCGGCCCGTAGGAACCCAAAGGTGATACCCTGGAAGGATGCACCGGTCGGTTCACGCCGGCTCACGGCCGTCAGGTCGAAACGTTCCAACAATAGCCGGAACAGAGGAGGCTCGACCTCGACGGAGTTGGGGTCGAACGCCTGGCTTTTGAGATTGTCGAGAACGAACTGGTTCACTCGGGCGCGGAGCTTCACCAACTCCTCGGCCGTCGCTGTCAGCACCGTCTCTAGCCACGGAATGAAATCAGCCCAGCGCCCGGTCGCAAATGGAGCGGCACTCGGATAATCGAACCGCTTCTCCTCAGCGCGGTAGTAGGTTTCGATCGCGTCGTAGAAGCCGCGGAGAGACAAGGTGCCGCCTCCTGGCTTCTCCACGATCAGCGTGTTGGCGCTATCGCCCCGGCTCGTCGTCGTCACTTGGGGAAACTTGGCCGTCAGCTCGGCAAAGGTAGTCACACCGCTGCCAGGAACGTCGAGCGCCTGAACGAAGTCGATGAAGGATACAAGGAGTCCGGCTGTGTATTTCCGCCGGCGAAACCCTGCCTCAAACTCGTGGAATAGCTCGTCCGGCGTCATTGTACGATCGCGAGCCTCGACAGGGCAGGGAAGGCGCGTGTCGCGATGCCGAAATACTCGACGTCCCGGTCGGTGCCGATAGCACGATAGCCGATCGCCTCGGCAGCCGCCAAGGTAGAGCCGCTGCCGGCGAACGGATCGTAGATGATGCCTACGCCCAGCGGCAGCGCGGCGCGGACAAGCTGGCGCATGAACCGCTGCGGCTTGAGAGAAGGATGGGGCGCGATCTCACGCTCTCGCCCGCGGGTAGGGGAGCATGGAATAACGTCGCGGAACGGTTCGTCGGCGCTGATCCGACGAAGCCCGCCGGTGCCCCATGCCTTAAGGTTGGCCGCGGCGGTGCCGATCATCGGCTTGCGGAAAATGCCCCACGGTTCCCAGCCCGACCGCGCCATCATGGAGACGTCGCTGAACTCCTTCTCGGCACCCTTGGGTCGATCGCCACCCCGCAGCGTCGTCACCAGCCGGATCACCTCGCCGCGCTTTTCCAGCCCCGCGCTTTGGAAGGCGTGGAACGTCATGGTGGAGAGCAGCGGGTTGGCCGCGACGAAGGCGTGTCCCCCCGGAACAAGCGCCCGATGGATGCCGTAGGCGATTGCCGAGAAGAAGCTGTGGAGCTTGGTCAACTCCTCCTCTGAAAGCACGGTAAAACGGGGGAGGGGTGAACGTTTTGCGCCATCGAACGACGGGGGGATGCGCCATACGCCGCCACGGCCGCTGCGAAGCTTCTGATGGTCCTTCTGCTCGTACTCAATCACGCCGTAGGGCGGATCGGTCACGACGGCATGGATGGAGTTGGGCGGCAGCTCGGCGAGGAACTGCACCGCATCCGCCAGCACATAAGTCGCGTTGGACGACAGATGCTCGCGGCGATCGGCGCCGACTTCGCGCACTAGGTCCCATTGATCGTCGATGCGCTCGGTCAGGGCCTGTCGCCACGTCGGCACGCGCTGGCGAGATGGAGCGCGGGCCGCGGGCGGCTGAATGATTCGAGTGGCCATGTTTTGTTCTACCTTAAAGGACCTGACATGCACGCGATTTGATAAGCGCGAATGGAATAGGTGATCGGAGAGCATCGGCGACGGCAGGCATGCTCACGGCCCGCGCCGCGCCGGACCTGCGGCACGTTCATCAAGCCTTGCTAGCGTCGCGCGAAGCGTCTTCGGCGTGACACCGTAGGCCCGCGCCACAACAGGGATCGGCTCGTCGGCTGCCAGCCTGGCGCGTGCCTCGCTAACCTGCTGACCATTCATCTTCTGGGGGCGGCCAAGGTGTCGGCCCGACGATCGCGCCGCGGCGATCCCCTGGCGCTGCCGCTCGCGCAGTCGGCGTCGCTCGTGTGCGGCCAGGCTGGCGAGAATGTCGGCGATCAGCCGACCGTCGTTCGTCGCGATGTCGAGGGAGGGAAGGGCGAGAACCCGAAGCTGCACGCCACGCTTGATAAGCTCGTCCATCAACAGCACCGCCTCGCCCGTGCTGCGCCCAAGCCTGTCCAGCTCGGACACGATCAGCTCGTCACCGTCGTGCAGCCGCTCTAGCAGACCATCAAGGCGCCGCCGCGCCTTCACACCGCTCTCCACTTCTTCGACCACCTGGTCGCACCCGACGAGCGCGAGAGCGGAGCGCTGGCGGGCAAGGCTCTGTTCGTCGGTCGAAACGCGGGCGTAGCCGTAGCGCATTTCTACCCTGACCTTTCTTCTCTCCTAAGCGCCTGATTATGCTTGTGGCTGAACGGGCGAGAGAAAGGTAGACCTTTCTACCTCCGATAATGGCAACCCGTGTGCGCCATGGCGAAAATAGCTGACTCTACCCGCCTCCTGATGCCGCGTTCGCGGTCGCCGAAAAGCTCAAGGAATGATCGATCAGGCGGCAACGCTCCACGCTCTGAAGCTACTATCCGCGCCCTTGACCCTGATATCATCGCGCCTGCGTGTAGCCACGCCGATCGAAGCCATGTCGACCGTATCATAGAGATTGAGATATTCCTGGCTCGTATAGGATCGATCCGCAGCGGTGACGGGGAAAATGAAAACGCGCCGGGACGGATGGGTGAAGGCATCGAAATAGCCCAATTCCCACGGACACCACTTGGACTTGGTGGCATTCGCCGAATGCAAATAGAGCAGCGTCCGGCACTGTCGCATCCGCCCTCTGATCTTCTCGGCGGTCGCC
>NZ_FNZB01000012.1 GCF_900109205.1 Sphingomonas sp. OV641
ACATCGTTCAGGCCGCGCGCGATTGCCTCGTCATCGGACCCGGCAACTGACAAATAGCGCGATCAGAACGCCGCCATTTAGCGCGAGCGTTTACAGGAGATGCCGAGAATCTCGGCGGTTTCGGCTTCCGATTTCTCATCGATCGTCCGCAAGACGAGCGTGTCCTTGAGCGATGCGGGCAGGGCGGCGATCGCTTTCATGGCCTCTGCCAGCTGCTGCTCGGCGCCGATCGCCTGGTCGGGTAGTGGCGCCTCGTCGACGACATGTTCGGCTTCCCCCAGCGCCAGCGCGTGGGAGAAGAAGTTGCGGACCGCGCGGCGGCGGCGCCAGTCATGGCATTTGTTGATGACGATCCGCGACATCCAGACCGGAAAAGGTCGCGCAGCGTCATAGCGGTTGAGTGCGGCGAAGGCGGCGACGAAGCTCGCCTGGGTCACGTCGAGCGCTTCGTCGCGGTTCCCGACATGGCTGCGCACGAGGCGGTGCACCCAGCCCTGATGCCGGCGGACCAGCTCGCCATAGGCCGCTTGCCGGCCTCCAAGCGCCAGAGCCGCGAGCTCCCCGTCCGAGCAGTCGGGGAGGCACGCGGTCATTTGGACTTGGCCGTCAGCGCTTTCACCACGGCGTCGTCGAACTTGTCCGTCTGATCCGGGCGCAGCACGGCCCGCATCGCGAAGATATGCTCGAGTGTTTCCTTCTGCAGCGCGCCCATCGCCTGGTGCGAGCGATCCACCGCCCCTGCAACCCGAGGACCATAGCCATGCTCCGCCTCGATCGCCTCGGCGAGCCGCGCGTTATCGGCGCGCAGTTCGGCCTCCAGTGCCTGACGCCGGATCGCATAGTTCTTCTCGATCGTCTCGAGACGGCTATGTTGCGCGGTGTCCAGCTTCAGATCGCGATGGAGCAGGTCGTGCAACTCATTTTCGACCGGGCGCACCGGAACCACATAGACGCGGCCGATGACCACACCGGCGATCGCCGCGGCAAAGGTCAGCAGGACGAGGAGCAGGAGCCGGCGGTCGCGCATCATTGTGAACTCAGCAGCGTCGAAGGAGCGAGCGCGAGCCGCGCGTCAAAGGGCGATATCGGCCCGGCTTCGGTCGACCGCACAGGCACGGCCGAGCCGGCAATTCCCAGGAACAAGGCTGCTGCCGCGGCGATACCGAATGTCGTGGCGCTCAGGCGGGGCATGGCCTGGAGCCGGGCGATCTCGGCCATGACGCGGCTGTCCAGCCCGGCAAGCCGGGGATCGAGCGGCGCTTCCCGCAACCGGCTGAGCATGTCGTCGAGGTGGTCCATGATGTTTCTCCGTCTTCACTTCTCAATAAGCAGGATGGTCCGGCAACCCTTGTCCGGGAACAAAAAGAAAAGTGCGAGGGGTGCAGGTCGCGGCTGCGTATTCTCTCATGTCACTGCCAGGAGAATGTCCAAATGCGCTTCTTTTCGCCGCTCGCAGCCATCGCCGCCGTCGGCCTGAGTGTTTCGGCTCCGGCCTACGCCCATCCCAAGCTCGTGTCCTCGACGCCCGCCGCCAACGCCAGCGTCCCGGCGCCGTCGCGTATAACGCTCACCTTCAGTGAAGGTCTGATGCCGAAGCTGTCGGGCGCCGAGATCGTGATGACCGGCATGCCCGGCATGCCCAACCACCGCATGGCGGTAACCGGCTTCAAGACGTCCGTCGAAGGCGACAAGACGCTCGTGCTGACGCTCGCCAAGCCGCTCATGGCGGGCAGCTATCAGGTCGCCTGGCACGTCGTCTCGACCGACACGCACCGCATGCAGGGCAATCTCGCCTTTACCGTCAAGTGACGCCATGAACGACGTGGCACTCGTCGCCGTCCGCTGGGCGCTCTACGTCGATCTCGGCCTGTTGTTCGGCCTGCCGCTGTTCGCGCTCTATGCGCCCGGCGGCGGCCGGATGGTACAGCGGCATCTGCCGATGGTAGCAATGGTGGCCGGTCTCGCCTGTCTCGCCCTCCTGCTGTCGGCGCTGGGGTTCGCGTTGCAGGCAGCGGCCATGACCGGGCTGCCGCTCACCCAGCCTGATCTTTCCATGGTCGCAGAGCTGTTCAACGGCACGTCCATGGGAACGGCGCTGAAGGCGCGCCTCGTCGCGCTCCTCGTTCTTCTGCTCTCCATCCCCTTCTATCGCCGGCAATCCCGTCCTGCCTTCATCGCCTCCACTCTGGCAGGCGCGGTCGCACTCGCGACCCTCGCCTGGAGTGGGCATGGCGCGGCTGGCGAAGGCGAGGCGGGCTGGCTGCAACTGGGGGCCGATCTCATCCATCTGCTCGCCGCCGGCGCCTGGGTCGGCGCGCTTGCCGCATTCCTCGCGCTGGTACTTCCCAGGCTCGCAACCGACGATCTCGCCGCTCAAGACATGGACCGGGTCACGCTCGCCGAGGAAGCGTTGCGGGGCTTCTCCCTCGTCGGCACGATCATCGTCGCCCTGCTGATCCTGACCGGGACGGTGAACGGCTGGTTCCTCGTCGGTCCGGGCAACATCGCCTCGCTCGGGCAGTCGACCTACGGCCTGCTGCTCATCGCCAAGCTGCTGCTGTTCGCCGGCATGCTGGGCCTGGCCGCGCTCAACCGTTATCGCCTGACCCCGGCACTTGCGCAGGCGATCGAGGAAGAGGACGCGCCACGGGCGCAGGCGCTGCTGCGCGCGAGCCTCGTCGTCGAAGGCGGTCTTGCGATCGTCATTCTCGGGCTCGTCGCCTGGCTGGGGACACTATCGCCGCCCATGTCGATGTAGCTTATCGTTTCGGACGCCTCGCGTTGGGAGAAGCCAATGCAATCCTACACCCCGCCGCTCGGGACCGGATCGACGAAAGACTATGATCGCGCGATCCGCCTGTGGACGCGGGAGAAGCGGTGGCGTGCCGCCATGCTCGCCGCCCTGGCGCCCAAAGCCGGTGAGACGGTCGTCGACGTCGGCTGTGGCACCGGCAGCTTCGCGCTGATGCTCAAGCAAGCCGAGCCCAGGACGCAGGTGATCGGTCTCGATCCCGATGCCGAGGCGCTCGACATCGCGCGGCACAAGGCCGCTGTGCGGCGGGCCGATATCGACTGGCGTCAGGGATTTGCCAGGGACGTGGCCCCGGGTACCGCCGACGCTGTCGTGTCGAGTCTCGTGCTGCATCAGATGCCGGTCAGGGAGAAGGCGGCAACCCTGCGCGCCATGTTCGCCATGCTGCGCCCGGGTGGGCGCCTGGTGATCGCCGATTATGGCCGCCAGCAGGGTTTCATGCGGCTTGCCTTCCGCCTGACCGTGCAGCGGCTCGATGGCATCGATGATACCCGGCCCAATGCCGACGGCGTGCTCCCCGGCCTGATCGCGGCGGCCGGCTTCAGGCATGTGGCCGAGACGTTTCGGCTTTTGACCATCACCGGCGCGATCGACTTGTTTACGGCGCATCGACCGGCGCAGGACCACGGCCTTACGGTTGCCAATGACCTTGGCTGATGGCGGCCAGGCGAACGGGCCCGCCGATTTGTCCGCTTAGGCGATTACGTATTGACCCTGACACGGTGTCAGATCCTAGATCGTCAGGCGTCGAAAGGAGCAAGGCGATGAACGAGACACATGGAGCGGCGCATGGCGGCGGTTGCTGCGGCGGCCACAGCGCCGCGAAAGCGGCGACCGGCGTCAAGGACCCGGTCTGCGGCATGACCGTCGACCCGGCGACCACGGCGCATCAAGCCGAGCATGGCGGTGAACGCTATCATTTCTGTAGCGCGGGCTGCCGGACCAAATTCATCGCCGATCCCGAGCGCTATCTCGGCCCGCCAGCGCCGCCGGTCGCGGCGCCCGAAGGCACGATCTGGACCTGCCCGATGCATCCAGAGATCCGGCAGGACCATCCCGGATCCTGTCCGATCTGCGGCATGGCGCTCGAGCCCGCGACCGTGACTGCCGACAGCGGCCCCAGCCATGAGCTGGTCGATTTCACACGGCGCTTCCGGGTCGGCCTGATGCTGGCCCTCCCGGTGCTGATCCTCGAGATGGGCGCGCATCTCTTTCCCGCGATCCATCGCCTCGTGCCGATGTCGATCTCGGTATGGATCCAGTTCGTGCTGGCGACACCCGTCGTGCTCTGGGCGGGCTGGCCCTTCTTCGAGCGTGGCTGGGCCTCGCTCAAGACCCGCAACCTCAACATGTTCACCCTGATCGCGATGGGGACCGGGGTCGCCTGGATCTACAGCGTCGTCGCGACGCTCGCGCCCCAGCTGTTCCCGCCCGCCTTCCGCGGAGAGGACGGCATGGTTGCCGTCTATTTCGAGGCGGCCGCGGTGATCACTGTCCTCGTGCTGCTCGGCCAGATGCTCGAACTGCGCGCGCGCGAGCGGACCTCGGGCGCGATCAAGGCGCTGCTTAACCTTGCGCCAAAGACCGCGCGCCGGATCGGCTCCGATGGCAGTGAAGAGGAAATCAGCCTCGATCTCGTTGCGGTCGGCGACCGCCTGCGTGTGCGTCCCGGCGAGAAGGTGCCGGTCGATGGCGTGGTCGAGGACGGCCGTTCCTCGCTCGACGAGTCGATGGTCACCGGTGAGTCCATGCCCGTCACCAAGGCCAAGGCCGACACGGTGATCGGCGGCACGCTCAACCAGACCGGCGCGCTCGTTATCGTCGCCGACAAGGTTGGCCGGGACACCATGCTGGCGCGCATCGTCCAGATGGTCGCCGAGGCGCAGCGCTCGCGCGCGCCGATCCAGCGCATGGCCGATCAGGTGTCGGGCTGGTTCGTGCCCGTGGTCATCGCGGTCGCGGTGGTCGCGTTCATCGCCTGGGGCATCTGGGGCCCCGAGCCGCGCTTCGCCTACGGGCTGGTTGCGGCGGTCGCCGTGCTGATCATCGCCTGTCCCTGCGCACTGGGTCTCGCCACGCCGATGTCGATCATGGTCGGGGTTGGCCGCGGCGCCGGGCTCGGCGTCCTCATCAAGAATGCCGAAGCGCTCGAGCATATGGAAAAAGTCGACACGCTCGTCGTCGACAAGACCGGCACGCTGACCGAAGGCCGGCCTGCCGTCACCCAGATCGTGCCGGCGCCCGGCTTCGACGAAGCCGAACTGCTGCGGCTTGCCGCCTCGGTCGAGCGGGCCTCCGAGCATCCGCTCGCGCTGGCGATCGTCGAGGCCGCCAAGGATCGCGGCATCCCCACGAGCGACGTCACCGACTTCGATTCCCCCACCGGACGCGGCGCGCTCGGCACCGTCGACGGCCGCCGGATCGTGCTCGGTAATGCGCGGTTCCTCTCGGAAGAGGGCATAGCAACCGACGCGCTGGCGGAGCAGGCCGACGCCCTGCGCCGGGATGGCGCCACCGCGATCTTCATCGGCGTCGACGGCACCGTCGGCGGCGCCTTTGCAATCGCCGATCCCGTGAAGCAGACGACGCCGGAGGCCCTGGCCGCACTCAAGGCCGAAGGCATTCGCGTGGTGATGTTGACCGGCGACAACCGCACCACAGCAGAGGCGGTGGCAAGGCGGCTCGGCATTGACGATGTCGAAGCCGAGGTACTGCCCGACCAGAAGAGTGCCGTCGTCGCGCGGTTGAAAAGCGAGGGGCGCGTGGTGGCGATGGCCGGCGACGGGGTCAACGACGCCCCCGCACTGGCTGCCGCCGATGTCGGTATTGCCATGGGCTCGGGCACCGACGTCGCGATCGAGAGCGCGGGCGTGACGCTGCTCAAGGGCGATCTCATGGGCATCGTGCGGGCACGGCGGCTGAGCCAGGCGACCATGTCCAACATCCGCCAGAACCTGGTCTTCGCCTTCATCTACAATGTCGCCGGGGTGCCGGTGGCGGCGGGCGCGCTCTATCCGCTGTTCGGCATCCTGCTCTCGCCGATCATCGCGGCCGCCGCCATGGCGCTCTCCTCGGTCAGCGTGGTCACCAACGCGCTGCGCCTCAACCGGAAAGCGCTGTGAACATCGGGGAGGCGTCGAAGCAAAGCGGGGTCTCGGAGCGGATGATCCGCCATTATGAGAAGATCGGCCTCATCCCGGCGCCGCCGCGCCGGGGAGCGGGTTATCGCGACTATGGCGAGAGTGACCTCCATCGCCTGCGGTTCATCGCCAATGCCCGCGATCTCGGTTTTCCGATCGAGGAGATCCGGACCCTGCTCGGCCTGTGGGCCGACACGGGCCGCAGCAGCGCCGATGTAAAGCGGGTCGCGTTGGCGCGGGCGGAGGAATTGCAGCGCAAGGCCGAAGCGCTGACGACCCTGCGCGAGACCCTCGTCGATCTCGCCGAGCGCTGTCATGGCGACGAGCGGCCAGATTGTCCCATCATCGCCGAACTGAGTCTCGACAGAAAATGTTAGCGCCGGCCGCCTCTCGGACCAGACCCGCTCTGGCGGCCGGGGTGCTGATCGCACTTGGCATTCTCACGACGGGCCTCGCGATATATTTCCTCGCAGTCCGCCCGCCACTGCTGGCGGAGGATCTTCGCCATATCGGCGGCAACCCGCAGACCCTTTCGCCGGTATTGCGGGACTGGTTCGGCGGGATAGCTGGCTCGCCCGTGCGACCGCACTGAGCCTCCTGATCGTATTTGGCCGCTTTTCATACAGCAATGTCGTGCTGAGCTCTGACTTCTGGGGCTGGCATATGCGAGGCAATCCCTCCGTAGGACTACGGAGTGCGCAGAGGCTTCCTGCGCTTCAGGGCTTGTTGCACCGCAGCAGGAGCGAAAATGTGCAGAGTCGAAGCAATATCCCTGACCCGTTGGACGGTCTGGCCACGACGCTGGATCGGTCGAGCTTCGCCGCCATCGCGCAGCTGACTTCAGGCCAGTCGCCCGCCACTTTGGCGCAGTCTTTTTCCGACTGGTGGACGCACATTCTCTGCTCGCCAGGCAGGCAGCTGCAGCTCGCCGCCAAGGGCGGGCGCAAGCTGATGCGGCTCGCCGACTATGCCATGCGCAGCGCATCCGGCAGCGATCACGAGCCGGCGATCGATCCGCTGCCCCAGGATCGGCGCTTCGCCGACGCAGCCTGGAAGCGCCATCCGTTCGACCTGATCGAGCAGGCCTTCCTGCTCCAGCAGCAATGGTGGCATGCCGCGACGACCGGCGTGAGCGGCGTCACCGGGCACCACGAAGCGATCGTCGAGTTCGCGACCCGCCAGATGCTCGACATGGTGTCCCCGACCAATTTCATCCCGACCAACCCCGTGCTCCAGCAGCGCATCCTCGAAACCGGAGGACAATGCCTTGTCGAGGGTGCGCGATTTTTTTGCGACGACCTGGAACGCCTGGTACGCGGGGAGCCCGCAGCGGGCACGGAGGCCTATCGGGTCGGCGAGAAGGTCGCAGCCACGGCTGGCAAGGTCGTGTTTCGCAACAGGGTCATGGAACTGATCCAATATGCGCCCGCAACCGAGACGGTGCGTCCGGAGCCGATACTGATCGTGCCGGCATGGATCATGAAATATTACATCCTCGACCTCTCCCCGGAAAATTCGCTCATCCGCTGGCTGGTAGGGCAGGGCTACACCGTGTTCTGCATCTCCTGGCACAATCCCGACAGCGCCGACCGCGATCTCGACATGGAGGATTATCGCCTGCTTGGGCCGATGGCCGCCGTGGATGTCATCCAGGCGATTACCGGCACCGAGAAGATCCACGCGGCCGGCTATTGTATCGGCGGCACGCTGCTCGCCATCACCGCGGCCGCGATGGCGCGCGATGAAGATAAGCGTCTGGCGAGCGTCACGCTGTTCGCCGCCCAGACCGAGTTTAGCGAGCCGGGCGAACTTGGCCTGTTCATCGACGAGGCGGAAATCAACCTGATCGATGCGATGATGTGGGCGCGCGGCTTTCTCGACAGCAGTCAGATGGGCGGCGCCTTCCAGATGCTGCGATCCAACGATCTGGTCTGGTCGCGCATCCTCTCGACTTATCTCATGGGCGAGCGCGAGCCGATGACCGACCTCATTGCATGGAATGCCGACGGCACCCGCATGCCCTATGCCATGCACGCGCAATATCTGCGGCGCTTGTTCCTCGACAATGACTTGGCCGAAGGGCGCTACGAGGCCGGCGGCCACCCGGTCTCGCTCTCGGGGCTGCGCATGCCGATCTTCATGGTGGGCACGGAAACCGACCACGTCGCGCCGTGGCGCTCGACCCACAAGCTCCACATGCTGACGGGCGCGGAGATCCGCTTCGTGCTGACGAGCGGTGGCCACAATGCCGGGATCGTCTCCGAGCCCGGGCATCCTCATCGCCACTTTCGCGTCGCGACACGGATGCAGGATGGCCCGGCGCCAGGTCCCGATACCTGGCTGGAGCGGGCCGAGCTGCGCGAAGGGTCGTGGTGGCCGGAATGGAGTTCATGGCTTGGATCGCACTCGGGCAAGGCGGCCGCCCCACCGTCGATGGGCGCGCCCGAACGGAACTATCCGCCGCTCGGTGATGCCCCCGGGCGCTACGTGCTGGAGCGCTGAGCCATGGCCACCGCCAACCTCATCGAGAACCGCACGTTCGACGAGATCGCCGTCGGCGACACGGCCAGCCTCACCCGCACGCTGACCGCCGACGACATCCAGCTCTTCGCGGCGGTGTCAGGCGACGTGAATCCGGCGCATCTCGACCCTGTCTATGCCGAAACGGACATGTTCCACAGGGTCATCGCTCATGGCATGTGGGGCGCGGGGCTCATCTCGGCGATCCTGGGAACCGAGCTGCCAGGGCCCGGTGCGATCTATCTCGGCCAATCGCTTCGCTTCACCCGCCCGGTGGGCGTCGGCGACACCATCACGGCCTGCGTCACCGTCGCGCAGAAGCGCGCCGAGCATCATGTCATCGTTCTCGACTGCGCCTGCGTGAACCAAAAGGGCGAGACCGTCATCAGCGGCCAGGCCGAGGTCAAGGCGCCCACCGAGAAAGTCAGCCGGCCCCGCATGCCGCTTCCCGACGTGCGGATCGCCAGCCACGACCGCTTCCGCCAGTTGATGGAGCGCGCCAAGGACGGATCCGCGTGCGTCACGGCCGTGGTCCATCCGTGCAGCGCCGACGCCATGCGCGCGGTGGCTGAGGCCGCCGACGCCGGCATCGTCGTTCCAATTCTCATCGGACCTGCGGCGCGTATGACGAATGCGGCGAAGGACGCCGGTGTCGATATTGCCGCCTTCCGGGTGATCGGGGTCCCGCACAGCCACGCCGCCGCCGCCGAAGCCGTCGCGCGCGTACGGGCCGGCGAAGCCGCGCTGCTGATGAAGGGTTCGCTTCATACCGACGAGCTCATGGGCGCGGTCGTATCGTCCGACATGGGCCTTCGGACCGAACGCAGGATCAGCCACGCCTATGTGATGGATGTGCCCGGCTATCCGCGCCCGCTCATCATCACCGACGCCGCGATTAACATCGAGCCGACGCTTGAGGACAAGGCCGACATCGCGCGCAACGCGATCGACCTTGCCCATGTGATCGGGATCGAACAACCCAGGGTCGCGATCCTCGCCGCCGTCGAGACGGTCAATCCAAGGATGCGCACCACATTGGATCCCGCGGCGCTCTGCAAGATGGCGGACCGGGGCCAGATCGAAGGCGCGCTGCTCGATGGACCGCTCGCCCTCGATAATGCGATCAGCGAGGCGGCCGTGCGCGACAAAAGTATCGTCTCGCCGGTCGCCGGCCGGGCGGACATCCTGCTGGTGCCCAATCTGGAGGCCGGCAACATGCTCGCAAAGCAGCTGACCTTCCTGGGCGGCGCCGATGCCGCAGGCGTGGTGCTCGGCGGGCGCGTTCCGATCATCCTCACCAGCCGGGCAGACAGCGTGCGCACGCGCCTCGCCTCCTGCGCGCTCGCGGTGCTGCTGGCGCGGGCTGCAACCAAGGCGTCTCCCGGCGTTGCGGGACAGCGCCGCGATGGCTGAAATCCTGTGCCTCAACGCCGGTTCGTCGAGCCTTAAGTTCGCGCTCTACGCCGAGCCGGGCACTGATGAGCCCTCTTTGCTGGCGAGCGGCAAGATCGAGAATATCGGCCTTGAGCCGCACCTGATCGCGCGCGATGCGAAGGGGGATGTCCTTGCCGACCGGCGCTGGACGAAAGACGTCACGATCACGCATGAGACGCTGCTCAAGGATTTGCTGCGGGAGATCGAAGCTTCGGTCGGCGAGGATCTGATCGCGGTAGGACATCGGATCGTTCATGGGGGCGCCGACTATTCAGCGCCGGCGCGGGTCGACGCGCCACTCCTCGCCGCACTCGAGGCGCTTTGCCCACTGGCGCCATTGCATCAGCCCCATAATCTCGCCGCGGTCCGCGCCGTCTCCAGGCTGCGCCCCGCTCTGCTGCAAGTCGCCTGCTTCGACACCGGCTTCCATCATGGCCAGCCCCCGGTTGCGACGCGCCTCGCGCTGCCGCGCGCGCTTGGCGAAGAGGGCATGCGGCGCTACGGCTTTCACGGCATCTCCTACGAATATATCGCGCGGCAGCTGCGTTTGATCGATCCCGATACAGGCGGTGGCCGCACGATCGCCGCGCATCTCGGCAACGGGGCCAGCCTCTGTGCGATGGACGGGGGGCGCAGCATCGACACGACGATGGGGTTCACCGCACTCGACGGATTGGTGATGGGCACGCGGTGCGGAGCGCTCGACCCGGGCGCGGTGCTCTATCTTCTCCAGCAGAGGGGCATGACGGCGCGCGAAGTCGAGCATCTCCTCTACAGTGAGTCCGGCCTTTTGGGCGTGTCCGGCACATCGAGCGACATGCGCGCGCTTCTCGGCAGCGAAACGCCCGCCGCTGGGGAAGCGATCGACCTCTTCGTCTGGCAGATCGCGCGCCAGGCTGGCGCCCTCGCATCCTCGCTCGGGGGGCTCGATAGCTTCGTGTTTACCGCCGGGATCGGCGAGAATGCGCCTGAAATCCGCGCCCGCGTCGCCGATCGGCTCCGCTGGCTCGGCGTGGCGCTCGACACGGACGCGAATCTCCGCGGAGCGTCGGTCATCAGCGCGCCGTTCAGCCGTGTCACGGTGCGCATCATCCCGACCGACGAGGAGTGGATGATCGCCATCCACACCGCCGATCTTCTGCGTGAGGAGCCGAAACCATGAAACCTCTCGTCGATCTTACTGGCAAGCGCGGCCTGGTGATCGGCATCGCCAACGCGCAGAGCATCGCGGCGGGCTGCGCCCAGGCCTTCCACGACTGTGGCGCGAGACTGGCGGCGACCTATCTCAACGGAAAGGCCGAGCCGCTCGTGGCGCCCGTCGCGGAGACCCTGGGAGTCGAATGGCTCGCCGCGTGCGATGTCCGGGTGCCGGGCGAACTGGAGGCCCTGTTCGAGCGGGTGAAGTCCGAATAAGGCGGCCTCGATTTCCTGCTTCATTCGATCGCTTTCGCGCCGAACGAGGATTTGCACGGCCGCGTCGTCGACAGCTCGGCCGAAGGCCTCGCGCTGGCGATGGACGTCTCGTGCCACAGCTTCCTGCGCATGGCGCGTCTCGCCGAGCCGCTGATGTCGGATGGCGGCTGCCTGCTGTGCGTCACCTTCTACGGGTCGGAGCGGGTGGTCGAGCACTACAACCTGATGGGGCCGGTCAAAGCGGCCCTCGAAAGCGCGACCCGCTATGTCGCGGCTGAGCTTGGCCCCAAGGGCATTCGCGCCCATGCGATCTCGCCAGGCCCGATCGCGACCCGCGCTGCCAGCGGCATCGACCGCTTCGACGAGCTGCTCGAACGGGCCGCGGCGACGGTCCCGCAGCACCAGCTCGTGACCATCGAGGATGTCGGAGGGCTCGCCGCCTTCCTGGTGAGCGATGCCGGCCGCCATATCACCGGTACGATCATTCCGGTCGATGGCGGTCAGCACCTGCTCGGCTAGGGCGGCTCGCCGCGATCGGGGGCTATCCTATTTGTCGCTGGTGGCCTGCTTCTCGCCGTCGCCCGGGCTTTTCTGCCCGAACCATGGTCCGACAATGGCAGCAAAGGCATCCAGCGCCCCGGGAGCCGTCGGAGCGCTCGCGACGGCCTGCCAGGCCTGCTGCCATTCCTCGAACGCCGATCTTGTGCCGGCAATCATATGCTCGCGGACCGTGGCCATGTCCTCGAACAGTGCCCGCGGTCCGGCCGGGCTGACCGCGCCGGCGTCCGACGTCTTGTCCGTCGCGCCCGCAATCGAGGCACGCGCCTCTTCGGCGAAGCGGCCGGCGGCGCGGTTGCCGACCTCGAGCGACTCTTCGCCACCTTTCCGGGCGACTTCGGCGAGCTTCAGCATCAGGCCGACATTCGCTTTGGCGAGCGCGGCAAGTTGATCGACCGGATAGGGCATGGGACGATGAACCTTTCTCTTCGCGTCTAAGCTCCAGCGTATCGGGCATGCAGCCCTGGCCTGAGGCTCATCGCGTCGCGCCGCCGATATTCGGCGAGGCTGAATCAGAGAGAATCGGTAACTCTACGTATGCCGAATCTGCGGCTTGCCTGCGACGCTCAGCCAATGCACTTTTGGCTTGTCGTCCATGTCGTGCCCGCGGGCAGCGACTTCTACCCGTCCCGTCATGATCGCGGCACGGTCGGGCATGATTATGGTCTGACCCGGCAACCGGCATGGGCGTGATACCGTCCATAGCCAGGCTCGGCCGGATTGCGGCGCTCCGCGGTCCCGTCCTCGATGTCGAGTTCGACGAAGGGCCGCTGCCCGCAGTCAATGAAGCACTGCGCATCGATGCGGCGTCAGGCCCGCTGGTCGCGGAAGTGCAGAGCCATATTGATGATCGGACCGTCCGCGCCGTCGCGCTTCAGCCGACCTCCGGTCTGGCGCGCAATGTCGGCGTGGTGGCCTTGGGCGCACCCATCGCGGTTCCGGTCGGAGACAAGGTTCTTGGGCGGCTCCTTACGCCGACCGGGCAGGTGGGGGACGGCGGCGCGCCGCTCGGACCGGATGTGCCATTGAGGCCGATCCATCGCGCACCCCCACCGCTCGACGAGCAGAGCGCGGCGACGGCGATGTTCGAGACCGGCATCAAGGTCATCGATCTGCTCGCACCGCTTGCCCAGGGCGGCAAGGCCGCCATGTTCGGGGGCGCGGGGGTGGGCAAGACCGTGCTGGTGATGGAACTCATCAACGCGATGGTCGCCCGCTACGAGGGTGTCTCAGTGTTCGCGGGCATCGGCGAGCGATCGCGCGAGGGCCATGAGCTGCTCACCGACATGCGCGGCTCGGGTGTGATCGACAAGACCGTGCTCGTTTTCGGGCAGATGAACGAGCCGCCGGGCGCGCGCTGGCGGGTCGGGCTGACCGCGCTCACCATCGCCGAACATTTCCGCGACGAGCAGAAGCGCAACGTCCTGCTGCTCATGGATAATGTGTTCCGCTTCGTCCAGGCCGGCAGCGAGGTGTCGGGCCTGCTTGGACGCATGCCTTCGCGCGTCGGCTATCAACCGACGCTGGCCAGCGAGGTGGCCGCGCTGCAGGAGCGCATCGCCTCTGTGCATGGGGCTGCGGTGACCGCGATCGAGGCGGTCTATGTGCCCGCCGACGATTTCACCGACCCGGCAGTCACCGCCATCTCCGCCCATCTCGACAGTTCCATTCTGCTCTCGCGCGCCATGGCGGCCGAAGGCATCTATCCCGCGGTGGATCCCTTGGAGTCCTCGTCGATCCTGCTCGATCCGCAGGTCGTGGGCGATCATCATTACGCGCTCGCCCAGCAGGCCCGCGAGACGATCGCGCATTATCGCGAGCTCCAGGACATCATCTCGCTGCTCGGCATCGAGGAACTGGGCCGCGAAGACCGGCTGATCGTCGGCAGGGCGCGGCGGCTCCAGCGCTTCCTGACCCAGCCTTTCATGGTGACCCAGGCCTTCACCGGACAGGCCGGCCGCTCGGTGGCGCTGGCTGATACCCTGAAGGGCGTCGCGGCCATCCTGTCGGGCGAGACCGACGACTGGCCCGAAAGCGCCTTCTACATGGTGGGCGATATTGAAGAGGCACGCTCTCGCGTGGGGCAGGGCGCATGAAGCTGCGCATCACCGATCCGACCGCGATCCTCGTCGACGCCGATGTCGCGTCGGTTCGCGCCGAGGATGCCAGCGGCAGTTTCGGCATCCTGTCGGGCCATGCCGATTTCCTGACCGCGCTTGGCGTCTCGATCGTCTCCTGGCGCGGCCCCGATGGCGCTCCCGGCTATTGCGCGGTGCGCAACGGCATTCTGACCGTGAGCCACGGCACGGAGGTCGCGGTCGCGACGCGCGAAGGCCATGTCGGCGATGACCTTGGAACGCTCGAGCATGACGTGCTCGCGCGCTACCGCGAGCGCGACGAGGGCGAACGATCCGAACGGACCGCGTCGGCGAAGCTCAGGATGCAGGCGATCCGCCATATGGTCGAGGCCCTGCAGGGTGGTGGCCGGGAGATCGGCCTGTGAGCACGGACAAGCCCGAGCAGCCGATCGTCGAAGCCATCCGGACCCGCGCGGAACGGCGGCGGCTTGCGCAGCGGCTTCCTTCCGTCGCCCGCAATCTCGGCCAGATCGGCGTGCTCGGCTGGCAGATCGTCCTGCCCGCGCTGGTCGGTCTCGCGATCGGCCGCTGGCTCGACCACCGGCTGGATAGCGGCATCTTCTGGACCGCGCCGCTCCTGCTCGTCGGGCTCGCCCTCGGCTGCTGGTCGGGCTGGCGCTGGATGCACCGGCAATGAGCCAGCTCTCCCCCATCCTGTTCCTGGCCCTCGGATTTGCGGTCGGCCTCGCCCATTTCGCGGCCATCGCCAGAGAAGCCGACCTCGTCACCCATGGCGGCCCGGCATCGCGCGCGATCCTGCTCAGGCTCGGGCGCCTCGCCGTCACTATTCTGGTTCTTGTCATCGCCAGCCGGCAAGGGTGGCCGGCGCTTCTTGCCGCAACAACCGGCTTCATGGGCGGGCGCCAGATCATGCTCCACCGGCTCGGAGGCGCCCGATGATATTCGCGTCACCACTTGAAAGCCATGTGCTGTTCGCGATCGGTCCGGTGCCGATCAGCCAGCCGGTCGCCACGACCTGGGGCATCATGGCCGTCCTTACAATCGGAAGCTGGCTGCTGACCCGCCGCCTTGCGTTACGCCCAACCCGAGCCCAAGCGGCGCTCGAGCTGGTCGTCGAGACCGTCGCCGGCCAGATCCGCGAGACGATGGAGGCGGAGCCGCGGCGTTATTTGCCGCTGATCGGCACGCTGTTCCTGTTCCTGCTGGTCGCCAACTGGTCGTCGCTGATCCCCGGCGTCGAGCCGCCGACCGCGACCCTCGAAACCGACGCGGCGCTGGCGCTGATCGTCTTCGGCGCGACGCTCTGGTTCGGCGTCCGCGCGCTCGGGCCCAGGGCCTATCTCGCGACCTTCGCGCGCCCCTCGATCCTGCTCGCCCCGCTCAATATCGTCGAGCTCTTCACCCGCAGCTTCTCGCTGATGGTGCGCCTGTTCGGCAACGTCATGAGCGGTGTCTTCATGATCGGCGTCGTGCTGAGCCTGGCCGGGCTGCTCGTCCCGATCCCGCTGATGGCGCTCGAAATGCTGACCGGCGCGGTCCAGGCCTACATTTTCGGCGCGCTCGCCATGGTCTTTATCGGCAGCGCTATCAGCGAGAACGGCGCCCGCCCGCCATCCAAACAGGAGTCCCCCGCATGAACTGGATCCATCTCGCCAGCATCCTCGGCGCCGCTTTCGCGATCTCGATCGGCGCAATCGCCCCGGCGCTCGGGCAGGGCAGGGCCGTCGCCGCCGCGATGGACGCGATCGCGCGCCAGCCCGAAGCCGCCAACACCATCTCGCGCACGCTGTTCGTGGGCCTCGCGATGATCGAGACGATGGCGATCTACTGCCTCGTGATCGCGCTGCTGCTGCTCTTCGCCAACCCGTTCGCCTGACATGCGGATCGACTGGTGGACGCTCGCGCTGCAGGCGGTCAATGTCCTCATCCTCGTGTGGCTGCTCGGACGCTTCCTGTTCCGTCCGGTGATGGATGCCATCGCTGCCCGCCAGGCATCGGCCCAGGCGCTGCTCGACGAAGCGCGGGAGGCAAAGGACCGGGCACAGGCCGAAGCGCAGGCGCTCAAGACGCAGAATGACGGCTTCGTCGCGGATGCGGCGGCTCGCCGCGCCGAGATCCGGACCGAGGCCGAAGCGGAGCGCCAGCGCCTCCTCGCGCAGGCCAGGCTCGAGGCGGACGCCGTCGTCGAGCAAGGCCATGCGGCGATCGATGCCGAACGCGGGCGGGTGGCGGCGCAGTGGCGGGAAAAGGCAGCGAGCCTCGCCGCCTCGATGGCAGGCACGTTGCTCGCTCGTCTCCCGCCCGAGCAGACGGTGCAGGCCATGGTCGACGCGCTCAAGGCGCGGCTCGGGGACCTTTCCGAGGCGGATCGCCTCAGCCTGGCGGCCGCCGGGCCCGTCACCGTCGCGACGCCCGCGCCGCTGACGGCCGATCTGCAGACGCAGGTAGCGCGCGCGCTTGGCGAAATCCTGCCGGATACCGCGACCCCGATCTTCGCGGTCGATCCAGATCTCATCGCCGGCGCGGAGCTTCGCACGCCCCACGCCGTCGTGCGCAACAGCTGGCGCGCCGATCTCGACGCCATGGTGGAGAGCCTCAATGAGGACAATCATGCCCGGATCGCCTGAAGACTGGCTGACGCAGGCCCAGAGCTGCATCGCGCGCGCCAATCTCGGGCCGCGTGTCGATGCAATTGGCCGGGTGGAATCGATCGGCGACGGCGTTGCCATGGTCTCGGGCCTTCCGGACTCGCGCCTCGACGAATTGCTCTATCTCGCCCGGGGCCAGACCGGATTCGTCCACACGCTCGACCGGGACCGGATTGGCTGCGTGCTGCTCGACGATGCCGCACAGGTGGAGGCAGGAGACACCGTAACCGGCTCGGGCGAGGTGGTGCGCGTGCCGGTTGGCGAGGCATTGCTTGGCCGAGTCGTCGATCCGCTCGGCCGTCCGCTCGATGGGGGCGCGCCGATCCGGGCCAGGCGCTTCGATCCTGTCGAACGGCCGGCGCCGGCGATCATCGAACGCGACCTCGTCGTCCAGCCGGTGCAGACCGGCACGCTCGCAATCGATGCGATGTTCGCCATCGGCCGGGGGCAGCGCGAACTCATTCTCGGTGACCGCGCCACCGGCAAGACGGCGCTCGCGGTCGACACGATCATCAACCAGCGCACCAGCGACATGATCTGCGTCTATGTCGCGATCGGCCAGAAAAGCTCGGCGGTCGCGCGCGTGGTCGATCAGGTGCGGCGGCATGGCGCGCCGGATCGCACCATCTTCGTCGTGGCGAGCCCCGCCGCGGCGCCGGGGCTGCAATGGATCGCGCCGTTCGCGGGCTTCACGATGGCCGAGTATTTTCGGGATGGTGGCGGCCATGCGGTGGTGGTGCTCGACGATCTCACCAAGCATGCCGCGACCCATCGCGAGATCGCCCTGCTGATCGGACAGCCGCCCGGGCGCGAGGCCTATCCAGGCGACGTCTTCTTCCTCCATTCCCGCCTGCTCGAACGTGCGGCGCGTCTCTCGACGGAGAAGGGGGGCGGTTCGCTCACGGCTCTGCCGATCGCGGAGACCGATGCCGGCAACGTCAGCGCCTATATTCCGACAAATCTGATCTCGATCACCGACGGTCAGATCATTCTCGACGCGAAGCTGTTCGCGCAGGGGCACAAGCCCGCCATCGACGTGGGCACGAGCGTGAGCCGGGTCGGCGGCAAGACGCAGCTTCGCGTCCTGCGCGACGCGAGCGGGACCATGCGCCTCGACTATGCGCAGTTCCTCGAGCTCGAGATGTTCACCCGCTTCGGCGAGCAGCCCGAGCCGCGTGTCCGCGCCCAGATCGAACGGGGCAAGCGCTTGCGCGCCTTGCTCGTGCAACCGCTGTCGAGTCCCCTACGGGTCGTCGACCAGGTGGCGCTGGCCGTGGCGCTCGGCGAAGGGTTGCTCGATGGCATGGCGGTCTCGGAGATACCGTCGCTCCGCGCGCGGCTGCCCGCCTGGATCGACGATCACGTCCCCGATCTATGCGCGCAGATCGAGCGGACTGGACAGATCGACACCGCGCAGCGGTCCGCTCTGATAACGACGGTGAAAGCGCTGATCGAAAGCCAGCCGGCCGGTTCTGCATCATGAGCGATCGCCTCGCCGAGATCGGCCACCGGATCGAGACCGTCCGCCAGCTCGGTGCGGTGGTCAACGCCATGCAGGGCATCGCCGCGCAGCGGGCGCAGCAGGCGCGCGCGCTGCTGCCCGCGGTGCGACGCTATGCGGAGACCGCCCGCACCGCCATTGGCCAGGCGCGCCGCCTTGACGAGCCACTGGCGCGTTTTCCGGCGCGGGCGGTCGGTGGTGCGAGAGGCGGCCTTATCCTGTTCGGTGCGGAGCAAGGCTTTGCCGGGGCCTTTCCGGAGCAGCTGCTCGACGGCGCCGCGGCCGACATGCAGGACAGGCATATTCTTCTGATTGGCGCGCGCACGGCCACGCTTGCGACCGAGCGCGGTCTGCGCATCGCATGGAGCGCGAGCATGCCGAGCAAGGCCGATGCGCTGCCCGCACTCGCGACAAGCATCATCGACGCGCTGTACGACTATCTGGACGAGACCGGCGCGGTGCCCATCACCATGGCTTATCCGGTCTGGAGCAGCGGCAAGGGCGTCTCGATCGTGCGCGCGAGCCTCCTGCCGCTCGACCTCGACACTTTCCCCGCGTCCACGGCGGATTTGCCGCCGCTCGTCAATATCAACGCGGCGGACCTTATCGGCGACCTGACCGCGGAATATGTCTTCGCCCAGATCTGCGCGGCTGCGGTCGAGACGTTCGTCGCCGAGAATGAGGCACGGCTGCGCACCATGGCGACCGCCCGCAGCCACATCGATCGCAAGGGCGAGGCCCTGCGCCTCGAGGAGCGCCTCACGCGTCAGGATCAGATCACCAGTGAAGTCGTCGAACTGAGCGGCGGGCGACATCGGCGAGAATGAATGCAGGGCAGGCACTTCTGCTGTTCAGCAAGAAACCGCAGAACCGCCATTGTCGTCGGGATCGAAGAGGGAGTTCGCCATGCACTATAGTAGCGGAAACTACGAAGCTTTCGTGCGCCCCCGCAAACCTGAGGGCGCTGACAGGAAGACGGCCTGGTTCGTCGGCTCGGGTCTTGCGGGACTAGCGGGCGCGGCGTTCCTGATCCGCGACGGCGGCGTCGCCGGCGAGCGTATTACCATCCTTGAGGAGCTGCATGTTCCCGGCGGCGCGCTCGACGGCCTCGACGTCCCCGAAAAGGGGTTCGTCATCCGCGGAGGGCGCGAGATGGAGGAGCATTTCGAATGCCTCTGGGATCTCTATCGCTCGATCCCTTCGCTGGAGATCGAGGATGCGAGTGTGCTCGACGAATTCTACCGGCTCAACAAGGACGATCCGAATTTTTCGCTGCAGCGCGTCACGCAGAAACAGGGCCAGGATGTGCCTGACAAGGCTTTGCTGACACTCAGCGATCGCGCGCGAAGAGATCTGATCTCCGTCTTCCTCGCGACGCGGGAGGAGATGGAGAACAAGCGGATCAACGAAGTCTTCGGCGATGATTTCCTCAGGAGCAACTTCTGGCTCTACTGGCGCACCATGTTCGCCTTCGAGGAGTGGCATTCCGCGCTTGAGATGAAGCTCTATCTCCATCGCTTCATCCACCATATCGGCAGTCTGGCGGATTTCTCCTCACTCAAGTTCAACCGCTACAATCAATATGAATCGATGGTCCTGCCGCTGGTCAACTGGCTGCAGGATCGCGGCGTCAGGTTTCGCTACGGCGTCGAGGTCACCGACGTCGATTTCGACATCCGGCCCGGCCGCAAACAGGCGACCCGGATTGCCTGGATCGAAAACGGGGTCGAAGGCGGCGTCGATCTCGGCGCCGACGACCTCGTCTTCATCACCATCGGATCGCTGACCGAGAATTCCGACAATGGCGATCATCATACACCGGCCAGGCTGAATGAGGGGCCGGCGCCGGCCTGGGACCTGTGGCGCCGGATCGCTGCCAAGGACCCGGCCTTTGGTCGTCCCGACGTGTTTGGATCCCATATCCCGGAAACCAAATGGGCGTCGGCGACCATCACCACGCTCGACGCGCGCATTCCGGCGTACATTCGCAAGATCGCCAGGCGCGATCCGTTCAGCGGCACGGTGGTGACCGGCGGCATCATCACGGTCAAGGACTCGAGCTGGCTGCTGAGCTGGACGGTGAGCCGGCAACCCCACTTCAGGAAGCAGCCGAAGGACCAGATCGTCGCCTGGTTCTATGCCTTGTTCGTCGACCGACCCGGCGACTATGTGAAGAAGCCGATGCAGGACTGTACGGGCGAGGAGATCACGCAAGAATGGCTCTATCATCTCGGCGTGCCGGTCGAGGATATTCCTGGGCTCGCCGCGACGGGGGCGACGACCGTGCCGGTGATGATGCCCTACATCACCGCCTTCTTCATGCCGCGCCAGGCCGGCGACCGGCCGGACGTGGTGCCCGAGGGCGCGGTCAACTTCGCCTTTGTCGGCCAGTTTGCCGAGTCGAAGCAGCGTGATTGTATCTTCACGACGGAATATTCGGTGCGCACGCCGATGGAGGCCGTCTACACGCTGATGAAGGTCGAACGCGGCGTGCCGGAAGTGTTCAACTCAACCTATGATATCCGCACGCTTCTGGCCACAATCGGGCCGCTCAGGGATGGCAAAGGGATCGACATTCCCGGCCCGTCCTTCCTGCGCAAGCTGTTGATGAAGAAGCTTGAAGGCACAGAGATCGCCCAGCTGTTGGAAGAGTTTCATCTCCTTTCGCGATAGCAATCAAGCGCGACCCTTCGCCTGGGCTCACGAAAATTCCGCCAAAAGCTGATGAACAACGTCGATGCATCCCGGCAGGCACTATGTCCGCGCCATCAGGTGACACGCAGAGATTCAACCGCAGCAGCCCTGGCCGCCTTTACCTACAGCGGCCTTCCCATTCCAGCCGCAAAGGCGATCCGCAAGGTTTCGGAAAGGGTACGGACTCCAAGCTTGGACATGATGCTCGCGCGTTGGACTTCGACCGTCCGTGAAGAAATGCCCAGATCATAGGCGATGGTCTTGTTCGGAAGGCCTTGCGCAAGGCCTTCGAGAACATCCCGTTCGCGCGGTGTCAGTAGATCGACCTGTCGGCATGCCTCGGCTTCTTCGAGAGCGCGCCCCTCCGCCGTGTCGATGCGCGCGAACGCTCGGTCTATCGCATCGAGCAGCAGCGCCCGTTCGATAGGTTTGGCCAGGAAATCGACAGCACCCGCCTTCATCGCTTGGACAGCAAGCGCAATGTCTCCGTTGCCGGTCAGCATCACGACTGGCATGCTTATATCCATCTGCGTCAGCGCTGCCTGAACCTGTAGACCGTTCATGTCCGGCATGTGCATGTCGAGAACGATGCTACCTCTTTCAGCTTCATCTGCAATTTTCAGAAAGTCGACTCCCGAGCCATAGGTCTCGACGGCAAATCCCGCTGTCCTTAATGTGAATCCTACAGCTTTCCTGATTGTTTCTTCGTCATCAATGACATGAACGACGCGCTTGCTCTCCATGGCCCCCCGGACGTGTTGGCATTGCTGCGCACCCCAGCGGGCACAGCTTCAAAGGGGAGACCTTCTACGGGTAGGACCATGGTCCAAGGTCAAGGCCGAAATACCGCCGCATCACAACAGGCAAGGCAGGTGCTCGGCGAGAGGGGGGTAAGCGACCCGGCATCATGTGCCGAACTTTGCGAGATGACCGCTCTTGCGAACGGGGCGGCGCTCCCTCTGGTCTCCCGGCGGCAAGGCGCCGCAAGACGCTGCCGCCGGGAGTGGGCACGCCTCTTGGGGGATGAGCGCGCTGGTTGCTCCTAAGCTCGACGCGTCATGTTGTCATGGCAAGAAGCTGATAATCGCTATTCTGTGTCAGCAGCGCGCCGTAACGCCGATGTCCGGGGCGGATCGCAGCTCCGCTCGCGCGCCGCTACGGCACGGCGAATCCGATTCAGCACGAACCGGTGATCATAGGGTTTTGAGATCGAAGGCTGATCATCGCAGAGATCGCCCGCCTTCCGTGTCGCAGTTTCGATATTCCCGGCGAGGATGGCACCGATACCGGGTTGTTCCTGACGAACCAAGGATGCCAGGCCCGCGCCGCGCTCAGCGCGATCGAGCCAGCGCAGCGCTGCCATCACATCGTCGACCGGCACCGGGATGCTGGCGGGCGACGGAGGGCCGGTTGGCCCTCGACGGCGGAGCGATCGGACGCCCATTATGCAAGGATGGCGGGCTTCACTTCGGGCTCAAGCTGCGGGTCCGAGCAACGATGAAGGGATCAAGGAAAGAGCGTGTGTGCGACATGACATATCCTCCTTTCCTGCCGCGACTTTCTCCGAAAGCGAAGTTCCCGGAAGATTGGTTCGGGCTCGTGTAGGGTCAATGGATGGGAATGCGCCCGGCGTTTGCCGGGCGTTCGTTTTCATCGTGCATTGAGCATTGAGTACTGAAGAACTGACGCGCAGCGCACCGTTCAAATTCCGTGACGAACGGCCTCCGCAATCGCCGGCATCACGTCGATATCATTAGAGGTATGCGCAACAGCGTTCGTGCTCACGATCCTCTCGACGAGCCCACCCAGGACTTGCGCTGCATCGCCGGCGAAAAGCGGATGCACGACCACGCAATCCGGTCGCGCGAACCCCATGCCGACCAGCTGGCGCGCCGCCTCGGCGAGGGTCCGGCCGGATGAGGCGATATCGTCGACCAGCACCGGCTGGCGATCGAGAAACGCTGGGGCATTCGGAATCGAGATGGTGACGTCACGGTCGCCGGACCGGATTTTCTCGCACACGAGAAACGGAGCATCGGCATCGGCCGCCACCTGCGAGACCCACTGTTCGCTTTCCAGGTCCGGACCGATGATCAGCGGACGAGCGACATTGCGCTTGATCCACGAGGCCAGAAGCCGCGCAGCATGAACAACCTGGGTCGGGATGCGGTAGATTTCCGACAACGCATGATAGCGGTGGAGATGCGGATCGACCGTCACCAGCCAGTCGAGATGGCGGGACAGGATCGCGGCAAAGGTTCGCGACGTCACCGCCTCGCCGGCATGGAAGCGAATGTCCTGGCGCATGTAAGCGAGGTAGGGGGCGACGAGCCCGATCCTGCGAGCGCCCAGATCGCGCGCGGTGTCGGCTGCGAACAGCAGCGGCAACAGCTTGGCGTCCGGATGATCGAGACTGCACAGCAGGATGACGTCGCGGTCGCTGATGTCGCTTACGACCCTGAGATAGGTTTCCCCGTCGGGAAACTGACGATGCTCGATCGTGCCGACCTCTGCATCGAGTGCGGCGGATAGCGGCTGTGCCAGGGCCTCGCTGCCAGACAGCGCGAACAGCACGGGACGGTTCATAGCGCTTCAATCCCGAAGATCGGCCCGTCGCTCACCGCATAGGCCGCCGCATAATCGAGCTCGCCCGGGCTCTCGGCATGAATGGTGCTCAAGGGAGCCCCGGCATCCACCATCTGGTTCAGCCGACACTGCAGCGCGACGCCGGCGGCCTTGGCCATCGGCGCGCCGGCAAGCTTCGCGACCGTCGCGAGCTTGCGATTGTCGATACTCACCAGGCGGCCGCTATAGGGAGCGATCATATCCTGTTGGAACCGGGCGACCGGTGGAGCCCGCATGCCGCCCTGCGCTTCGCAGATACGTTGGAACTTGGCCCAGGCCCGGCCGCTTTCGAGGCACGCCCGCGCACGCGCATAGCCTTCGCCGGCCGGGGCCGCGTCCGCGAGCTCAAGCAGTCCTCCCGCCAGCTCGCAGGCCCGGTGGGCGAGATCCTCGGCGCCAGGCTGCCCCTGGAGCACGGCAAGGATATCCTGCGCCTCGAGCGCCGGACCGATGCCCCGTCCGATCGGCTCCGCGCCGGGGCCGCGCATCACGCGCGTGCGAAGCCCGAAGGCTTGGGCGACCGAGCTCAGCGCGCGCTCGAGGGTGTCGGCGGCAGCGGCTCCGCGGACCTTGGCGGTCGGCCCGACCGGGATGTCGATGACCAGATGGGTCGCACCGGCCGCGACTTTCTTGGACAGCACCGAGGCGACCATCTGCCCGACGGCATCGATATCGAGCACGCGCTCCACGCCGATGATCACGTCGTCGGCAGGGCTGAGATTGACGGCGCCGCCCCAGGCGATGCAGCCGCCTTCGCGCTCGACCACCTTGCGGATTGCGGAAACGTCGAGGTCGACAGGTGCCAGCACCTCCATCGTGTCCGCCGTGCCGGCCGGCGAGGTGATCGCCCGCGACGATGTCTTGGGCATGATCAGGCCCTCCGCGGCCATGATCGAGACGATGATCGGCGTGGTGCGATTGCCCGGCAATCCACCGACGCTATGCTTGTCGACGATGACCGTTCCGGGCCACTGCAATCGCTCGCCGACATCGACCATCGCCCTGGTCAGGCTGATCGTTTCGTCCGTATCGAGCGGGACCGCCGAGCAGGCCGTGACGAATGCCGAGAGATGGACATCGCTATAGCGTCGCTCGGCGATGTCGGTGATGATCGCTGAAAAAGCCCCGTCACTGAGACGATTGCCATAGATACGCCGACGCACTTCGGCGAGCGAGGCGAGAGGCTGGGCGTGCGCGATCTCGACCGGATCGCCCTCGCTGACGCCGAGCCGCTGCCATGCGGATTCCGAGAGGCCGATCTCGCCGGGCGCTGGAGCCTCCGCGGAACTGTGCAGCAGCGAGACGACGATTTCCCGCCCGCCGGCGCGCAGCGCGACCTGCGCGCGGGACGCAAGACCTTCCGAGCGGCAGACGGGACAGTCGTGGCGCATGACCGCAATCAGATCGCTACCGGCACCCGACAGGCCGATGCGGCGTGCCCGCAGCGTCGTCGCGACAGACTCTGCTTCGGCGTTCTCGATGATCCCGGGCTTCACGCGAGCATGCCCCAGCTACCCAGCGCCGGTACGCTGCATGCCCAGCCCAGTTCCTCCGAGACACGCTTCGCCAGGACGTGGGCGCCGGTCGGCTCGCCATGGGTGACATAGACGTGGCGCGGGGCCTCGTGCAGCGAGCCGAGCCAGCGCATGAGCTCGTCGCTGTCGGCATGCGCCGAGAGCATCGTCAGGTTGGCGACCTCGGCTTCGACCGGGATATACTCGCCGTGGATCTTGATCGTCCGGGCGCCGCCGATCATGGCGGCGCCGCGGGTGCCCGCCGCCTGGAAGCCCGAGAAGAGGATGAGGTTCTTCCCATCCGGCGCGAAGCGCTTGAGATGGTGGAGCACGCGGCCGCCCGTTGCCATTCCGCTGGCCGAGATGATGACCTTTGGGGCGGGGTTGGCGGTGAGTTCCTTGGATTCCTCCACTTCGCGCACATAGTGCGCGACGCTGCACGCCGCTTCGCACTCGGCGCGGGCCAGGCGATGCTCGTCCATGAAATCGCACATCAGCCCGCTCGCGTTGATCGCCATCGGGCTGTCGAGGAAGATCGGGATGTCGCGGAGGCGTCCCTGCGCGCGCAGACGCGAGAAATGATAGAGAAGCGACTGGACCCGTCCCACGGCGAAGGCCGGGATCACCACCGTCCCTCCTCTCTCGACGCATCGTTCGACATGATCTCCAAGCGTCTTTGTCGGATCGACCTGCTCGTGGCGCCGATCGCCATAGGTCGATTCCACCAGGACATAGTCGGCGCGCGCGGGCGGCTCGGGATCTTTCATCACCGAATCGCCGTAACGGCCGATGTCGCCTGAGAAGAGGATTGTCCGCCCCTTCCAGTCGATCTCGATCGACGCCGCGCCGAGGATGTGGCCGGCGCGATGATAGCGCACCCTGATGCCGTCCGTGACTGCATGCCACGCTCCGAACTCGATCGGCCGGAAGAGCTGCAATGCCAGACGCGCGTCAGCCTGGGTGTAGAGCGGCAGCGCCGGCTGGTGCCTGGAGAAGCCGTGCCGGTTGGCGAACTCCGCATCCTTTTCCTGCAGATGACCGCTGTCGGGAAGAAGGAGCTCGCACAGGGCCGCGGTCGCCCGGGTGGCAAGGACGGTACCGTCCCAGCCCAGGCGCGCCATGCGCGGTAGCGCGCCCGAGTGATCGAGATGAGCGTGGGTCAGCAGGACTTGGCCGACATCGGCGACTTCGGGTGGAATTGGCGCCCAATTAAGGCGGCGCAGATCCCTGGGTCCTTGAAACAGGCCGGAATCGACAACGATCTGAGTTTCACCATCGTCCACCAGATAACGCGACCCTGTGACCGTTCCCGATGCGCCGAGAAAGGCGACGCCGAAACCATCGGCCGGGCGCTTAGCCAGATCGATCCTTGCTTCGCGCTCGAGGACGGTCACGCCGGACTGGTTGCGGGAATGGTGCCGTTTCTTTCTCTTGTGCATGGACGCGGGCCTGCCTCTCACGATTATGTTCGTGAGCGCAGCTTTGATTCGCGGACGCCGCACGCCTATACGCAAAAGCCGCAGCACGACTGCTGCTCCCGACAGTTGCGTCGCGCGAACACCGGTGGCCGATCCGATCGATCACCTTACCCATGCTTGCGCGATGCCCTTCGGACTTCGCTCTCTACTTATACCTTGCTCCTTGGACTCGAGCCTATGCAGGCTGGACGTTGACTAGAAGAGAACGGCATATGGGCGAACATGACCATCGCATGCGCAAGCGCGGCAAGATCGTTCTGATCGGCTTCCTGCTCGTCGCCAGCTTCTTCCTCATTACCGAGCATACCGCGCACTTCCTGGGTGTGCTGCCCTATCTCATCCTGCTCGCCTGCCCGCTCATGCACCTGTTCATGCACCACGGCCAAGGTGGGCATCAGCATGGCCATGAGCCCGGCCAGGCACCCGCCGGCTTGCCGGCCAATCCCAACGGCCGCATCGAAGGAGAGTCGCGATGACGCACGCCGACTATGGCTATGGTCTGTGGGGGCTCGCGCTGGTCAATGCCGCCGTTTTCATCCTCTTTGCGTTCAGCTTCTTCAAGCCGGCAACGCGGCGCGACTGGCGCAGCTTCGGCGCGTTCAGTGCGTTCATCGTCGCGCTCTTCGCCGAAATGTATGGCTTCCCGCTCACCATCTTCCTGCTGTCGGGGTGGCTCCAGTCGCATTTCCCCGGCGTCGACTGGTGGAGCCACGATGCTGGCCACATCCTGGAAATGATGTTCGGCTGGCGCATCAATCCGCATTTCGGCCCGTTCCACATCGCCAGCTTTGTGCTGATTGGTGTAGGCTTTTGGCTAATCTCGATCGCGTGGACGGCGCTTCACACGAGTCAGCGCAAACACGAATTGGCAATGACGGGGGTCTACGCCCGGGTGCGGCACCCTCAATACGTAGGGTTCATCCTCGTCATGCTCGGTTTCTTGCTACAATGGCCGACGCTTCTGACGCTTGCCATGTTTCCGGTGCTGGTGGTGATGTACATTCGTTTGGCTAAGCATGAGGAGAGATACGCGCTCGCGACCTACGGCGATAGCTACCGCCAGTACATGGCCCATGTTCCCGCCTTCTTCCCCAGCTTGCGTTGGAAGCGGGAGATTGCAGGACTGGCCTTCACAGGAAATGCTCGAATGGCAGGCCATCAGACGGACGGGCCGGTTAGCGAGGGTTCTCGAGAACACGACAACATGCTGCCAGGAGGTTAGACGTTGTCCTCCTCCGCAAGATCATCACGAACATGACGAAATCGAGGGGGCGTATGTGACCATGCAGGTGACGATCCTTGCGATTGTAGTAAACGGCGTTCCCGTCCTGAGCCTCCATCAGACCCGATCCGCGGCCTGGAAGCGGCTCATGAGATTCATAGACACGAAATGGCCGGAGCGCCTGGGAGCGATGCTTCCCCCTGCCGAAGACGAAGCGAAGGCGCGCATGTTCTTTCGCGAGGAAGATAAAGACCTGTACGCGATCATCGACGCCGACATATCAGAGCTGCACGATGCCTTGGGGTGGGTCAAAGATCCCGTCGTTGGTTAGCCCGTCACGCGATCGCCCTCGAAAAGCTGGGCCGCCCACCGATCGAGATCGCAGCCACGTCCTGAACGTCACCGAAGTTCAGGACGTGACCGAGCCCGGGCAGTGCGATCGGGCGCTATCTGTAAGCCGGACAAGCAACTGACCTGTTCGACCGCCGTGCCAGCGGGCTGATTGCCAAGGGCGAGGCCGGATTTTGCGTCGGCGCAACGGGTGTCAGTCGGTGTCGGCCTCTATGGAGAGATGTGCAGCGGCTGTCATCTATCGCCCCGGCGCGGAGGAATCGGAGGTGAGCCAAGGCCCTTAACGGCAAGCCCCGAACTGGCGAGGGGTGGCGCAACGCCTCACGCCCGCTCAGCAGCCCTGGATTATCAAGCATGGTGTAAGCTGACGGCCGAGCCGGCGGGGGGCAAGACGCACCGGATCCCCTGTCTGGGACACGGTGGCGTTCGTGCGCTAACTCTCGGGGATGACGGCTGAGCCGTACAAGCGCTGGTCGCGGGCGCACCTGTCGGCCACGCGGGATGATGAAGAATCTGGCAGGCACGAAATGAGACACGCAAGGATGGAGATTCGACCCTGAGAAGCACCAAACTTCGGCTGCACCTTCTCGCGAGCCGCACTCACAAGTGGCTCGCGATCATTGTCGGCGCGCAGCTTCTTTTGTGGTTCGCGAGCGGCGCGTTGATGAGCTTCTTGCCCATCGATCGAGTGCATGGCGATCACCTTGTGGACCGCAAAGCCGTGGCGCCCTTGCCTCGCGGCGTGGCGCTCGTCCCACCATCAGTGATCGTCGCGGCGACCGGGACGCGGATCGAGACCGTGAGCTATCGCATGTGGCTTGGCCGCCCGGTCGCTGAGGCGACAACGGCCCGAGGGACGCGGCTGTTCGACGCGAGAACGGGCGCACTGTTGCCCGCCCCAACTGCGGCGCAAGCCCAAGCGGTAGCGAGGGCCGCCTGGCGGAGCAACGATCACCCAAGTGTGAACGTGGAACTGATCGATCGCGCCAGTCCCGAATATCGCGGCACGCTTCCCGCCTGGCGTGTGACGTTCGCCGATCCGGACTCCACTCGGATCTTCGTGGCGGCCGATACCGGCCGGATTGCGGCGGTGAGGACAGGCACGTGGCGGCTTTATGACTTCTTCTGGAGCCTTCACATCATGGATTGGAAGAATCACGAGGACTTCAACACGCCATGGCTTCTAGGGTTTGCGCTCGGCGGCCTCGGACTTTGGCTTGGCGGGGCCGTGCTTCTTTGCATGCGTTGGCCGAAGCGGCGTCGGTCAAGCGCGTCAGGCTAGCGGACCGGCAGAAACCGGAGAAGCATGATGATAAAGAAAAGTGATAAGTCGCGCGGCGGGTTGGAACGCAGTTGAACAGGCGAGACTTCGTTTGGCAGCGATGGGGTAGACCATGGCGCATCTGAGCGATGCTGAAATGATCAACTGGATGGCGCTTTATACTGCGACCGCTCTGTGCTGCGCGATCGCAATGGCCTTGGCGATCCTTGTTCTCGCCTGTCGCCTCTGGCGCGAGAAGGCCTGGGCGCAGCTTCGCAGCGCCAAGGATGTGGCGCTGTTCCTCCCCAAATCCTGGTGGCGGTGGCAGAAGCTTTATCTGCTTTCGACGCCCGTGACGCTCGCGATCGTCAGTTCGTTCGGATTCACGTTGAGGTGGAGCTGATCGTTTAAAGGGCGAAGGCGTCTGAGAGTCGGGCTACCAGGTGCGCCGCGTTGCGGTCGGCCGGGGTGACAGTCAACAGTGGCGCTACTCGCCGAAGCCTTTCGCGTTGGTGGACCTCGGGCTCGCCGAACTCCAGCACCTCCAAGATCAATTGCCTGATCTCGCCGGTCGTGCCTGAACGCGCTTCGATCAGGAAGTCGGGGCGGCAGGGGCCGGCGGGAGTGAGGTGATCAAAGACGGGCTTCTCGACAAAGATATCAAGGCCCTCCTCGGCTAGCTCGCGCCTCGCTTCCAGAAGCGCGCGCAGAACGTCTCGCTCGAACTCGGAATTGACCGGGATGAAGCGACGGCCCGAATAAATCGGTTGGGCAAATGCGCGCAATGGTGCGTAGCCGTGCGCTTCCGGATAGACAACCTCGCCGCGCAAGTCGAGGCGCTAAAGGGCCAGAACCAAGCGATGCAGGCCGACGGGCAGCGGGTGCTCTCTGCCTACCAGGCTGAAAACGAGCAGCTCCGCAAGCAGCTGAACGAGCGCCCTACGGCGCCCGCGCCGGCACCGGGGCCGGCAGCCATGTACGGGCCGAATGGCCCGCAGGCCTATCAGCGACCTGACGCCGGGGCAGGAGCCCCGGGAGCGCTCTCGGTGAGCCGGTCGGCGGAAGTCAAGATGGTCAGCTTCTCGACCACCGACACAGGAACCGCGTCGAGGGTCACCAAGGGAAATACGGTCTATACCGACAGCCCGAACTACCTGCCGCCCAATAGCTTTGCCTCCGCCAAGGTGATCGTCGGAGTCGACGCTGCGGCCGGGGTGAACAGCCAGACCGATCCGCTTCCCGTCGTTCTGCGTGTGACGGGGCCGGCGCGGTCGGTGCTGCAAAACGGCAAGCTTCTTACGACCAAGATTCAGGGCTGCTTGATCAACGGCGCCGCGCGCGGCGAACTGTCGAGCGAAAAGGTCTACGTCAAGCTGCAGAAGATGACCTGTCCGCAACCCGGTGGGCGCTATGCGGTCTCCGAGGTCAAAGGGTTCATTGCCTTCGGCGGCAAGACCGGAGTGCGCGGCCGGGTCGTCTCCCGTGAAGGCGGTCTCGTCAGCCAAGCTTTCATCGCCGGCCTGGTCGGCGGGTTCGGGCGCGGCTTCTCGGCGAACGCCAATTCATTCCTGACGCAGCCCAACGTGACCGTGAACGGTCAGCGACAGAAGCTCGGGCTCGGAGACATCGCTCAAGGCGGGTTCGGGGAAGGCGTCGCTCAGAGCGGGGACATGGTCTCGAAATATCTGATCGAGCGCGCCGAGCAATATCAGCCGGTGATCGAGATGCCGACCGGCATCGATGTCGAAATCGTCTTCCTGGAGGGTGTCTATGTTCGGAATTGATCGTCTGCGCCAGCGCCTTTCGCCCAAAGCGATGATGCTGCTCGCCGTGCCATTCGTGGGGGTCGCCAGCGTTGCCGTCGCCGCGCAGATCGCAAGCCCGGGCAACGTCGAGGTGGCCAGTCTCCTGAAGACCCGGCTGCCCAAAACGCCGCTGACGAAGGTCGATTGCGAGAAGGTGAAGGGGCTGTGCGAGGTCAGCCGCCTGATGTCGGGCGTGAGGCTCGCTTACGAACGGCATTCGCTCGAATGGCTGCTCGCCAGCACGCCCAGATGGGTCCAGGCGACGCTGGTCCGCGAAAGCACCCGCTGGCCGGCACCGCTCCGCGGGCGCGTCGTGGCGCATCATCGGCGGACGGGTCTGGACGTCGACGACATTCTGGAGCAGTTTGGCGCGTGGCTTGACGAGCGGGAGCAGCGCTTGCGCGAACGAACGTCGCTGATCGGGTAAGGGCGCAACAAGCCCCTAAACAGCTGATCGACAGAGCAAATCTGTGTTGCCGCCAGTTAGAAAAGACACATTCTCCGCCAGATAGAAATGACACCGCCTCGTGGCAGCGGGGGCAGCGTGGAGCCCCCCAAGCAGCGCA
>NZ_FNZB01000013.1 GCF_900109205.1 Sphingomonas sp. OV641
ACATCGTTCAGGCCGCGCGCGATTGCCTCGTCATCGGACCCGGCAACTGACAAATAGCGCGATCAGAACGCCGCCATTTAGCGCGAGCGTTTACACTCGTGCTAGCATGTCGCAAAAGTCAGTTGCAAAACAATTGAGTTTCGACGCACATATGCGACATGCTCACCGGCTATGCGCGCGTCTCTACAGACGATCAGGATTTGCGGCTGCAACGTGCCTCGTTGAAGGAGGCGGGCTGTCGCCGCATCTTTGAAGAGAAGGTGTCAGGTGCAAAGCGCGATCGGCCGGAGCTGGCGCGGATGCTCGACCAGATCCGCGACGGGGATGTGGTGGTTGTCACGCGCCTCGATCGGCTCGCGCGATCGACCAAGGATCTGCTCGATATTGCCGAGAAGCTGAAGGAAGCCGGGGCTGGCTTGCGGTCACTAGCTGAACCTTGGGCGGACACGACCTCGCCAGCGGGCCGCATGGTACTGACCATATTCGCCGGCATTGCTGAGTTCGAGCGCGAGCTGATCCATCAGCGAACCAGCAGCGGACGGGTGGCAGCAAAGGCGAGGGGGGTCCGGTTCGGCCGCCCGCCCAAACTCACCGCGGACCAGATCGCCCTGGGAGAACGTCTGGTGAGAGAGGGCACCTCTGTCCGGGAAGCGGCCAAGCTACTCAAATGCCACCACGCGACCCTGTACCGAGCATTGTCGTCTCCGGACGTCGCCTCTGCGTAGCTGCTCGACACAGCAATACCGCTATTGAAAATGTAATGAATATTCCTTACATTCGCTCCTGGAGGTTGCAATGGCTACCATTGTTCAAGAGCGCAGCAGGATCACGGCCAAGGGCCAGACCACCGTGCCGAAGGTCGTGCGCCAGGCGCTTGGGGTCAGCTATGGCGGTGAGATCGCCTTCGTGGTCGACGAGCAGGGTGTCAGCGTTCGTCGTGTGGAGACCGACGAAGCCGATCCGGTGATCGGGGCTTTTTTGGGCTTCCTGGAGCAGGATATGCTGCGCCACCCTGAGAATGTCGCAGCCTTCCCGGCCGGCTTGGCCAAGCGCATGGCGACACTGGCGGAGCATATTGCCGTCAATCCGGACGAGGAGATCGACGGGTCAGTCGCGCTCTGATCCATGGTCGTCGTCAATGGCTGGACCCTCTACGCACACCCGTTGCTACTCGATCAGCTCGAGAAGCTGACTACGGCTGTCGAGAAGTCACGGGCGAAGGATCCGGATGGCTGGACCGGCACGGCCAATGCCAAGGTGCTGTCCGCTGTGCGGTCGCTCATGTTCGAGACGATCCCCAGCGATCCAACCCGGCCTGAGTATCGGCAGGGCAGCACGCTTGGCGCCGCCCGAAAGCATTGGTTTCGAGCTAAATTCGGCAACGGGCGCTTCCGCCTGTTTTTCCGTTACGACAGCCGCTCAAAGGTTCTCATCTTCGCTTGGGTGAACGATGAAACCACCCTGCGGACCTACGGCTCAAAGACTGATGCCTACGCCGTGTTCAAGGGCATGCTCGACAAGGGCGATCCTCCGGACGATTGGGCTGCACTGCTCAAGGCTGTGTCTGCTGATCCGGTCACCAAGCGCCTAGATCAAGCCAAAGCGAAATAGGCGCGGGATCGTACTTTCTGCTTTCGTTCCGCAGTTGGCTGACTCATAGAATCGTCATGCCGATCGCGCCTGAACACCGCTGGCTATACCCGATCGACTGGCCCGAGCTGTCGAAGCTGATCCGCTTTCGCCGGGCGAAAGGGCGATGCGAACACTGCCAGCGACCGCATGGTCGCGATGTCATCCATCTTGGCAACGGAACCTGGTGGGACGAGGACAGCGCGGCTTGGCGTGATGGAAAGGGAAGGCGCGTTCGAGCTCTGGCGCCTCTGGGCGACCTCCTGCCCATTCAGCTGATGCTGATAGACATAGACTCGCCACCTCCACGTGTGACCCGCGTTGTACTGGCCACTGCACACCTGAACCACGATCCAGGCGACAACCGGCCCCGTAATCTCGCTGCGCTCTGCCAGCGATGCCACATGATCCATGACGCAGCCGAGCATCGCAGAAGGCGCTGGCTGAACCGATATCGCCTGAGAGCCATACGGGATCTCTTCACTTTATAAAATTTGGTGTCATAAAAAAATCCCGCTTGCGAATCGGGCTGAAGCTAAACTAAGGGAGATCATCACCACGCGGTATCACGAGTTCCTCCAAAATGACACGACACATGCAAGATCGAATGAACCAGCGCGGCATTTCAGGCGAGCTCGTGAGCCTCGCCTTGGCGTATGGCGAGTGGCAAGGCGATAAGTGCCAGCTCAGCCGCAAGGCTCTGCTGCGCCTCATTGCTAACGTGGATGGGCTGCGCACGATGCTGGTCAAAGCCATCGATAAAGGCGGCTTAACGGTCGTCGAAGCTGATGGCGCGCTCATCACGACCTATCGCGGTGCATCGGCGGGCCGCCGGTGAGCCTCTTCACATCACGGCTCTGTGATGCCTTTCGGCACACCGGTCTTGCGCCACACGATACGGCTCCGCTTGCTGCTGCCTGCCTATTGGCATCGCAATACGCCGTCGATCCGGCTGACAGTTTAGGCAAGATTTTCGCCGCAGTCGCGAGAGAGCTGCGCTGTGCCCCGCATCATGACGGCATCACTGC
Source organism: Sphingomonas sp. OV641 (assembly GCF_900109205.1). Taxonomy (NCBI): domain Bacteria; kingdom Pseudomonadati; phylum Pseudomonadota; class Alphaproteobacteria; order Sphingomonadales; family Sphingomonadaceae; genus Sphingomonas; species Sphingomonas sp. OV641. The sequence continues at coordinate 2,658 of NZ_FNZB01000013.1, forward strand.
GGCGCGGGATTGGCTGGAGAGCCCAACAATTCCTGGCGTGATTGAGAAGAGCATCTCGACATGGTCGCTGCCGCTCATCGGAGAAGCCGCTACCGCGGTGATCGACTGGGATGCAGAAGCTAATGCCCTGCTCGACGTCCTGAGCGCGCGGGGGCCAGCCTCCATGGACATGGCGGTGGCTGACGCTCTTACCGAACTCATGCCGCTTGCGCCGGATGGAAGCTGCACCTGCGCTTTTGGCGCTTCTGCGACCATTGCTTGGAGCCTGTCACGGCACAGGCCGGTCACATGGTTCGTGAGCGAGCCGGAACTCGTGACACTGTTTTCACTCTTGGCAGTCGCGGCCAAGCGGTCACTCACAATCGACCGTCGTAATCCGCTCGACGGTACTTTCGGCCCGGTACAGGGTGAAGACATTCGCGCCGATCGCTCGTCACCCATCAGTGCTGTCGACTACATCATCACCGCTCCGCCAATTGGTATGCGGCTGTCTGGAAGTGACAAAGGTACAATGCTCGAGGGGCGTCAGGTTGCGCTGCTGAGCCCGCTGGCCAAGCGCGCCTTCATCACCTTGTTGCCGGATGGAACCCTGTTTCGGGAGGGCAGGGCCGATGTTAGCCTCCGTCAAACCCTCCTCGAAACTCGTTCGGTTGCCGTAACCAGTTTGCCAAGCGGTATTTGGGGGCGGTGGAGCAGCGTCTCCACATCTCTCGTAACGATCACGCCTGAACCGACAGATACCGCCTGGTTCATCGATGGCCGTACCATGGCGACGCAGAGCGTTGGCCGCGTGCAGTCGCGTCTGTTGGCGCAGCATCTCAGCGGGCTCAGCAAGGGAGGCGAAAATGCGCCTCGCCAGGCGCGAGTGCCGATCGAGGAGATCGCAGCACAGAACTTTGTTCTGACGCCGGACCGCTACCTGCGCTCGCACAAAGATGATGTGATTGCAGCGGCACTGGCGCGAAGCGAGACTATCCTGCTCGAAAAGGTCGCAGTGATCGAGCGGAGCAAAGCGCCACGGCCGCTGCTTGACGATGCCGAACCCGCTGCGCTGACCTGCCGCGAGATTGCACCGGCCGACATCCAGGATGGCGCTGTCCGCATGCCCAAGCGGGTTGTTCGGTTCTCCGAGGCAGAGAGCAAGCGAGCGAGAAACGTCAGCGTTGCTCCCGGCGACATCCTGGTGAGCATCAAGGGCAATGTCGGTGTGGTCGGCCGTGTGCCGGACCTCGACGTCATCGCCAGCGAGGTCTTCGACGAACCTTGGATTGTTGCGCAGAGCCTCGCGATCGTCCGTTGGCAGCCCAACACCGCTATCCCCAGTCCGGACATTCTTGCGCTGCTGATGACTGCTCCGTGGGTGCGCACCCAGCTTGAACGATTGTCTGGCGGCACTGCGATCAACACGCTTCCGATCAGCGCACTTCGTGGTCTTGAGTTGCCAGTACCTGACTCTGAGCAGTGTGCAGCCGCGACCAGAGAGGCCCGGATTATTGCGGATCTCGAGGAGCAGGCCGCCCAACTTCGGGAGGAGATTAACGCATCGCGGAACACCCTCTGGCAAAAGCTTTGGCAGCTCGAGCCCGAAAGCCATGAAGAGTGAGACGATGCGAGCGCTAGTTCGTCCCTACCTTGAACTGTGTGGCCACTCTCGGGCGGCACATTGCCCTCTTATGCCTCACCCGGCACAACAAACGGCGAAATATGGTCACTGAAGCAGACACTTGCCGAAAGTTCATCGTTCCCAGACTGCAAGCCGCAGGATGGGACGACGCGCCTTGCGCGATTCAGGAGCAGCGGACGTTCACCGACGGTCGGGTGATGTTCGTCGGTGGCGAACCCCGCCGGGGGCAGAAGAAGCGGGCCGACTACATCCTCCGGTACCGACCTGACTATCCAATCGCCGTCATCGAGGCCAAGGCGAGCTACCGCTCTGCGCAGGACGGTGTGCAACAGGCGCGTGACTATGCAGAGGTGTTGGGCCTGCGGTTCGCCTATGCCAGCAACGGACATGAGATCATCGAGATCGACGTGGCGGCAGGCACAGAGGCGGTCCGCGCCGACTTTCCCGCACCTGACGAGCTCTGGCAGCGCCTCCGTGACGAGCTCGACCTGCCCGAGGTTGCCGCCAACCGGGTACTCGAGCCTGGTTTTCCGGATGCCGAGCGGCCGCTGCGCTACTACCAGGAGATCGCCGTCAATCGCTCGCTTGAAGCGCTCCATGGAGGCCAGCGTCGCGTGCTGCTCAACCTCTGCACCGGCGCGGGCAAGACGGCGGTTGCTTTCCAGATCTGCTGGCGGCTGTGGTCCGCAGGATGGAACAAGCGCGGCGATCATCGCCGGCCCAAGATCCTGTTCCTCGCTGATCGTAACATCCTGGTGGACGATCCCAAGGACAAGACCTTTACGCCATTCGGCGACGCGCGCTGGAAGCTCGGCCCCAGTGCGGTCAGCCACGGTCGCGACATCTACTTTTCGACCTACCAGGCGATTGCGGCGGATGAGCGGCGCTCAGGCCTCTACCGCGAGTTCGCACCCGACTTCTTCGACCTGATCGTTATCGACGAGTGTCACCGCGGGAGCGCCCGGGCCGATAGTTCGTGGCGAGAAATCCTCGATTGGTTCGAGCCCGCCTATCAGCTCGGCATGACGGCTACGCCGTTGCGAGAGGAGAGCCGCGACACCTACGCCTATTTCGGCGACGCGCTCTATACCTATAGCTTGGCGCAGGGAATCGCCGATGGCTTCCTTGCGCCCTATCGCGTCCACCGCATCGTGACCGACCTTGATGCGGCGGGCTGGCGGCCGAGCGCGGGCGAGCTCGACCGCTATGGCCGTGAGGTGCCCGACGAGGAATACCAGACCCGCGACTTTGAGCGCACCGTGGCGTTACGCGCCCGCACCGAGGCTATCGCTCGGCACCTGACGGACTTCCTCAAGAACACCGATCGCTACGCCAAAACCATCGTCTTCTGCGTCGATCAGGATCACGCGAGTGAGATGCGTGCCGCACTCGTGCGGCTCAATGCCGACATGGTAGCCAAACACCCTGACTACATTGCGCGCGTCACCGCCGACGAGGGTGACATCGGCAAGGGTATGCTCAGCCGCTTTCAGGATCTGGAAGCCGAGACGCCGGTGATCCTGACCACCTCGCAGCTTCTGACGACCGGCGTCGATGCACCGACCTGCAAGAATGTGGCACTGGCACGCGTCGTAGGATCGATGGCCGAGTTCAAGCAGATCATCGGCCGCGGCACCCGGCTGCGCGAGGATTACGGCAAGCTGTGGTTCTCGATCCTCGACTACACCGGAACCGCGACCGAGAAGTTCGCCGATCCGACGTTCGATGGCGAGCCGACCGCGCAGACCACGACCGAGATCGACGGGGCCGGCGCAGTGGTCGCCACCAAGACTGACGAGCGCCCTGACACCGACGCAGTAACGACCGATACGGACGTCGACCCGGCCATCGTGCTACCGGACAGTGCGGATGATGGCCTACCCCGCAAATTCTATGTTGATGGCGGCGAGGTGGAGGTGGTGGCCCACCTCGTTTACGACCTTGATGGCGACGGCAAACGGCTGACCTGCCGTAAGCTGACCGACTGGACTGGCGAGAAGGTGCGGACGCTGTTCGCGACCCCGGCCGCGTTCCGTGCCGAATGGGCGATGCCCGACAAGCGCAGCGCCGTGATCGACGCACTGGCGGAACGCGGCATCGACCTGCACGCGCTAATGCAGGAAGCTGAGCGGCCCGACGATGATCCGTTCGATCTGATCTGCCATCTTGCTTGGAACGCACCGCTCACCACCCGTGCCGAACGAGCGCGGCGCGTGCGCGAGGGGGGCCTCTTCACACGTTACGAGGAAGATGCACGCGCGATCCTCGATGCCTTGCTCGACCGTTATGCCGGCGGTGGTGCCAATGAGCTGACGCTTCCACAGGCGCTCAAGGTCCATCCGGTGTCAGATTTCGGCAACCCCAGCGAAATTGCCCGCCGTTTCGGGGGACCTCAGGCGATGCGCCAGGCAGTAGCCGACCTGAACCTCGCCCTCTACGCGGCCTGATAAACAACAAAGGAACGACATGGCTCGCCAGCCGAAGAAACTTGCCCCTCAGACCACGGCTCAGCGCCTCGATTCAATCGTCAAATCAGCGCGCAAGATCATGCGCAAGGATAAGGGACTGAACGGCGACCTTGATCGCCTCCCGGTGCTCACCTGGGTCATGTTCCTGAAGTTCCTCGACGACCTCGAGCGCGTTCATGCCGATGAGGCCGAGCTTGCCGGCGAGCCGTTCCACCCTGCCATCGAGGCGCCGTACCGCTGGCGGGACTGGGCGGCTGACAAGAACGGCATCACCGGCCCGGACCTGCTTGCTTTCATCAACGCGGACAAACCCGTTCGACCGGACGGCACAAAGGGTGCCGGGCTGTTCGCTTATCTGCGGTCTCTGCGGGGTACCAATGGCAGGCGTGATCGCCGCGACGTGATCGCCACCGTGTTCCGTGGCGTCCAGAACCGCATGGAGAGCGGCTACCTGCTCCGCGACGTCATCAACCTGGTTGACGGCATTCACTTCGATAGCTCGAGCGAGATGCACACGCTTGGCCGGCTCTACGAGACACTGCTGCGCGAGATGCGCGACGCCGCCGGCGACAGCGGCGAGTTCTACACGCCGCGTCCAGTAGTCCGCTTCATGGTCGAGCGGATCGACCCGCAGATCGGCGAGACGGTGCTCGATCCCGCCTGCGGTACTGGCGGCTTCCTGACCGAATCCTACGCCCATATGGCGAAGCAGGCGGACAGTGTGGAAAAGCGCCGTCGGCTCCAGGGCGGATCGCTGATCGGGGTCGAGGCCAAGCCGCTGCCTTACCTACTGGTGCAGATGAACCTTCTGCTGCACGGTTTGGAAGCGCCCGAGATCGACCCCGGAAACGCGCTGCGCCATCGCCTCTCAGAGATTGGCGAACGCGAGCGGGTGGAGGTCATCCTGTCCAACCCGCCCTTTGGGGGCGAGGAGGAAGCAGGCATCCTGTCCAGCTTCCCTGACGATCGCCGCACGGCGGAAACGGCGCTTCTGTTCCTGCAGCTCATCATGCGACGGCTGAAGCGGAAGGGCAAAGGTCGCGCTGCAGTGGTTGTGCCGCATGGTGTACTGTTCGGTGACGGCGTTGCCGCAAGGATCAAGGCGGATCTGCTGGAGAAGTTTAATCTCCATACGATCGTGCGCCTGCCAGAGGGCGTGTTCGCGCCCTATACCGACATCGCTTCCAACCTGCTGTTCTTCGATACCAGTGGCCCGACCGGCGATATCCACTACTGGGAACAGCCTGCGCCCGAGGGTCGCCGGAAATATAGCAAGACGGCACCGCTCCAGTCCGCCGACCTGGCCGATCTTACCGCCTGGTGGGGTGACCGCGCCCCGGATCCGCGCGCCTGGATCGTCAACGGCCCCGCGCTGATCGAGCGCGACGAGACCGGTAACGTCCGTAACGTCAATCTTGACCAAAAGAACCCCAACGCGAAGGCCGCCGAGGACCACCGCGCGCCCGCCGAGATTGTCGCCGCTGCTCTGGAGAGGGAGGCGGAGGTGCTCGCCATCCTCAAGGACCTGCGCGCGCTAGTCACGGAGCGCAATGCGGCATGACGTGGCCTAAGGTAGCGCTAAGTGAGGTAGCAACGCTTACGTGGCGGGGCGAAGCTCCGAACCCAGACCAAACATACCGTCTTGTGGGGGTTCGATGGTGGGGTGAGGGCGCGTATGAGTACAAAACTGTCCTTGGTTCGGAAACCCAAGCACCTCAGCTCTATCGCGTTGAAGCCGGAGACCTCCTGATTAACAAGATATGGGCAAGGCATGGCAGCATCGCGGTTGCTGATGATAGTCTTGCTGGTGCCTACGGTTCATCAGAGTTCCCGACCTTTATACTCGATCGCGAGCGGCTTGAGCCGCGCTTTGCCCACTGGTTTAGCAAGACGACCAGCGCATGGGCGCAATGTGAGGCACTGTCCCGAGGCACCAGCGGGAAGAACCGGGTAAAGCCAGAACGCTTCCTGACCGTGAAGATACCTTTGCCACCACTTGCTGAGCAGCGACGCATCGTTGCGCAGTTGGAGGCCGCGGCGGCGGCAATGTCGGCGCGTATGCGCGCCGCAGGCGAGGTGGAATCCGAACTCGCCGCCACATTGGCTGCTGCCTTTGACCGGATCACCCAGGACACGCCGCGCTCGACAATGGGCGAAGTCGCGCCGCTCGTCCGCCGGCCTGTCACGATCGATCCCGATGCGACCTACCCGGAACTGGGCGTGCGCTCGTTCGGCAAGGGGACGTTCCACAAGCCGCCGCTCACTGGGATCGATGTGGGCTCAAAGAGGCTCTTCTCGATCGAACCGGCAGACCTGGTGTTCAACATTGTCTTTGCATGGGAAGGCGCGATCGCCGTTGCGGAAGCGAGCGACGCGGGCCGCGTCGGGTCACACCGATTTCTCAGCTGCGTGCCTGATCCGTCAGTCGCCACGGCGACTTTCCTGCGCTACTGGTTTCTCAGCGAGGAGGGCTTGCTGGCACTCGGTCGCGCCTCCCCCGGTGGTGCAGGACGTAACCGCACGCTTGGGATCAAGGCGTTGGAGGCGATCCGCGTCCCGGTACCATCTCTCGACGCCCAGCACTGGTTCGACCACTTGCAAGCCAAAGTGCGGGCTGCTCGGGTGGCGCAAGCAGCCGCTACGACCGAGCTCGATGCTCTACTCCCTGCACTTCTCCACGACGTCTTCGGCGACGCGGACGCGCGGGACTGACGGAAGGAATCGGCCATGCCGAAGTTGAACCGCACGCAGATACAGGACGAAGCGCGCGCCATCCTCGCAGCGAACCCCGGCGGGCTGCGCTGGGCCGAGGTGTTGAAGGCGATTGGAGCCGCCCACCCGGAAACGCCCGCCAACAGCATCCGCGGCGCGACGCACGTCCTTTTTCAGGGCGCTGACGACGTTGTGAAGATCGCACGCGGCACGTACCAGCTCGCCCGCTTTGCCGAGGCAGACGCCGCCGAAGCCGTCGCGCAGGAAGAGGCGGTTGCCGCCGCCCCCATCACGGTCGACACGGATGCGTCTGGCACCGCATCGGTGTCCGAGCAGGCTTTCTACGCCAGTTTCGCCGAATGGTTGGAGGAGAATGACGAGGTGACCGTCGCCGGCGCGCTTGGCGGCAGCGTGCTGGGCGGCAAGTGGGGCACCCCCGACGTGATCGGCGTCCTCAAGCCCCGCGCGCAGGACATCTTCAAGTTTGAGCCGCAAATCGTGACGGCGGAGATCAAGGCGAGCCCGAGCCAGCCCGTCGTTGCCTTCGGGCAGGCGGTCGCCTACCGGCTATTCAGCCACAAAAGCTACATCGTCGTGCCCCGCACTACCACCAGCGACGACATGAACCGCTTGACCTCCCTGTGCAGCATCCACGGCGTCGGCCTGGTAGTCTTCAGCCTCGATACCGACCAGCCGGACTATGGCGTTGTCGTTCTCCCCGCGGTCGCCAACCCCGACATGTTCTACGTCAACACCATGTTGGACCGACTGAAGGCTAGCGAACCACGGCTGCTGAACCGGCTATTTTGATAGCACGCCGCGGGGGGCTCTCTTCCGGTGTCGAAAACCGCCCGGTTCTGACAACATGCTATCGCACCACCGACCGCTGCCGCCGTAGGATCTCGAAAGCTCCGCTCGCTTTGGCGAGCGCGACCTCAACCGCATGTAGGTCAGTTGCAAGCGCCAGTTCGGGTCGCCCGGCCATTGTAAGCACGACGGAGAGCACGGTGTCGGACTCCCGCGCCAGCCTCAGCAGATGGTGACCGCTGGGTCCGACATCACCATTTAGCCAGTTGCGAGCCGTCCGATCGGACGCTTCCGTCCATCGCTGGATCTGCTTGGCGGCACCGGTGCCCGTTCCGAGCTCCGCCCGCAGGGCTTCGCTGACCGCGGCAATGTAATCGGCTTCGGTCAGCCTCCCTCCCCTGTTTTGAAATCCCTTGCCGGTTTTCGGAAACATGTTGCCGCCCCTTTCAGGTTAGTGGCGGCTGTGGGCGCGTGCGCCTCTTGATCAGAGGCCGCCGATGGTCATCAACTGGAACACATCTGAGAACGACAAGCCACCAGATCCGCCGCGGGTGCGAGCGGCAGAATATGTCCGCATGTCGACCGAACATCAGCAATATTCGACCGACAACCAGGCGACCGCGATCCGACGCTTTGCTGACACGCACGGCTACGAGATCGTCCACACCTACAAGGACGATGGGAAGAGCGGCCTCAATCTTTCGGGTCGCTCTGGGCTAATAAGCCTGCTAGCGGATATCGACGCGGGCCGCACCGATTTTAAAGCGCTGCTCGTCTACGACGTGAGCCGGCTCGGCCGCTTCCAAGATCCGGACGAGGCGGCCACGCACGAGCTGCGCATCCGCGCTGCCGGCATCCAGGTCGAGTATTGCGCGGAGCAGTTCCGCAACGACGGCAGCATCAGCTCGTCCATCATCAAGACCGTCAAGCGCACCATGGCAGCGGAGTACAGCCGCGAGTTGTCGGTCAAGGTTTTCGCAGGGCAAGCCAACCTCATCCGGCGCGGCTGCCGCCAAGGCGGGCCGGCCGGCTTCGGGCTGCGCCGGCTGCTTGTGGACGTGAACGGGGAGCCGAAGGGCGAACTCGGCCGAGGCGAGCATAAAAGCATCGCAACCGATCGCGTCATCCTCGTGCCGGGGCCGCCGGAGGAGATAGCGGTGGTCCAGGAAGTCTACCGGCTGTTCACCGAGACGGCGATGCCTGAGCGCGACATCGCGACCATGCTCAACGCGCGTGGGCTCGTCACCGATCTCGGACGCGCCTGGACTAAGGGCACCGTCCACCAGCTGCTCATCAACGAGAAATATGTCGGCGATAACGTTTGGGCGCGCACATCCTTCAAGCTGAAGCGGCAGCACGTCCTGAATGCAGAAGAGGAGTGGATCAGGGCCGAGGGTGCGTTTGCGCCGATTGTCGACCGGGCCGTGTTCGGCCGGGCACGCGCCATCATTGATGCGCGCTCGGCACGGCTGAGCGATGAGGCGATGCTCGAACTGCTGGCTTCGATCTTCCGCGCCAAGGGCTTGCTGACCGGCCTCATCATTGACGAAGCCGAGGATGCACCGTCCAGCAGCACCTATCGCACCCGCTTCGGCAGCCTGCTGCGCGCCTACGAGCTGGTTGGCTTCGCTCCAGATCGCGACTATCGCTATCTGGAGATCAACCGGAAGCTGCGGCAGCTCCATCCCGGTATCGTCGCCGATACGATGGCCGCGCTGGAGCAGGCCGGCGGTACGGTTGTTCGCGATCCCGAGACCGACCTCCTCTCCGTGAATAATGAGTTCACCGCCTCGCTGGTGGTGGTGCGCTGTGTCCAGACCGCGGCAGGTGCGCTGCGCTGGAAGATCAGGCTCGATACCGTGCTCAAACCTGACCTGACGGTCGCGGTACGCATGGCGCCCGGCAATGAGCTTACCCGCGACTATTATCTCCTCCCCCGGCTCGACATGGGCGACGCCGTGCTGCGCCTGTGCGAGCACAACGGGCTGTCGCTCGACGCCTATCGGTTCGATGATCTGTCCGCCTTTCACCGCATGGCGGCACGACGCTTATGGAGGGCTGCCGCATGAACACCGCCCGCCCCGCTCAACGGGTAGAATGGATCCCGCTCGAGCGCATCACCGTCGTCAACCCGCGTGTCCGTAACAAGCGCACGTTCAAGGAAATCGTCGACAACATCGCACAGGTCGGCCTCAAGCGCCCGATCACCGTTACGCGCCGGGTGGAGGCAGACGGGCCCTTCTATGATCTCGTCTGCGGCCAGGGACGCCTGGAAGCGTATCAGGCACTTGGGCAGGCCGAGGTGCCTGCCCTCGTTGTGTCGGCAGATCCCGAGGATTGCCTGATCGCCAGCCTGGTCGAGAACTGCGCCCGGCGCCAGCACAGCGCGATCGATCTGCTCCAGGACATCGGCGGCATGCGCGAGCGCGGCCACAGCCTGGCCCAGATTGCCCGCAAGACGGGCCTCACGCTCGAATATGTCAGCGGCGTCGCTCGCCTCCTTGAAAAAGGCGAGCAGCGCCTGCTGCGCTCGGTGGAGGCGCGCGCAATCCCGTTAAGCGTCGCCGTGGAGATCGCCGATGCGGAAGACCATGAGGTCCAGCGCGCGCTGCAACTCGCCTATGAGAAAGGAACGCTGCGCGGGCGCAAGCTGATCGCTGCCAAGCGTATCGTCGAGGAAAGACGCCGTCGCGGTAAACATCTGAGGCAGCAGAGCGGTAAGCCGCAAACCGGTCAGAAGCTGTCGCCCGCAGCACTGATCCGCGCGTACCAAGAGGACGTCGACCGCAAGCGCGGCCTAATCCGGCGTGCTGACGCCGCGCGTGACCGACTTCTCCTCATCACCGAGGCGCTGCGCCGGCTTAAGCTCAGCGAACAGTTCACGGCTCTGCTCGAGGATGAAGGGCTTGCGACCATGCCCGAGAACCTCGCATTGCATCTCGATCGCATGGGAGCCTCGTCGTGAGCGGTCGGCAACCGGCCATGCCGGTCAAGCTGGCTTTTGAGGAGGCGAGCCTTCGCATCCCGATCGACCACATCATGCCGCTCCGCACGATTTCCGCGGCGGTGAAGAAGTCGGTGAAGTACGGCCAGATCGCCGCCTCCATCGCCGAGGTCGGCATCATCGAGCCGCCCGTGGTCGCCAGAGATGCGACCGATCCCGGACGCTACCACCTGCTCGATGGACATCTGCGCGTCGAGATCGTGCGGGAGCGTGGCAACGCCGAGCTCGTATGCTTGGTCGCGACCGACGACGAGGCCTTCACCTACAACAAGCGGGTCAGTCGGATCGCGACCATCCAGGAACACCGGATGATCCTGAACGCGGTCAAGAAGGGGGTCTCGGAGGAGCGGCTCGCGCGTGCGCTGAACGTCGACATCGCCAGCATACGCAAAAAGCGCAACCTGCTGGTCGGCATCTGCCCCGAGGCGGCCGACCTTCTCAAGGACCGTCACGTACCCATTCACGTCTTCACCGAACTCCGCTTCATGAAGCCCGTCCGTCAGGTCGAGGCCGCTATGGCGATGGTCACCATGAACCGGTTCTCGGTCAGCTATGCCCGCTCGCTGGTCGCCTCCACGCCCGATGACCAACTAGTCGCCGGCAAGCCGCGACGCATGCCCGGGCTAACCGAGGATCAGGTGGCTACCATGCAACGCGAGAGCGAGAACGTCGACCGGCAGCTGCGCGCCGTCGAGCAAACCTACAGCTCCGATCAGCTCGATCTGATGCTCGCCGCCGGCTACGTGAACCGCCTGCTCGGCAACGCCCGCGTGGTCCGATACCTGGCCCAGCATCATGCCGACATTCTCGCCGAGTTCCAGAAGCTGAGCGATCTGCAGAAGGCGGCTTAGCTCGCCGATGAGGCCCAAAAACGGACTGCGCCTTATTGCTTTGTTGGGTTTTCGCCCATATCTTGGGGGCAATCGAACCCGCCAGGCCTCTATCCGCGAGGATATGCACACTTGGCGGGTCTTTTTTTACCCTGCTACGCAGGATGGGTGCCACGCCCTTTCACAAAACCCGCGACGACGATCGCGCAGCAGCTCCAACATCTCCAGGCCGAAGGCATGGCGATCCCCGACATGGCGCGGGCCGAGCACTGGTTACGCCATGTCAGCTACTACCGTCTGAGCGCCTACTGGCTGCCCTTCGAGTATCCCAAGGGCAATCCTGGCCCCCGTTTCTTACCGGGCACCAGCTTCGATACCGTCACCGACCTGTACGATTTTGACCGCCGCCTTCGGTTGCTAGTGCTCGATGCGATTGAGCGGATAGAAGTCGCTGTACGGGGTAGCTGGGCGTACGAGCTGGCGCAGCGGTTTGGACCCCATGGCTATCTTGATGCGGCGCTCTACCATCATCCGGGTAAGTACCGTGACAACCTGACGCGCTTGACCAACGACGTGGCAAGCTCGCCCGAGACGTACATCGACCATTACCGCCGGACCTACAGCACGCCGGCAATGCCGCCGGTGTGGATGGTGGCGGAAATGATGTCGTTCGGGCAGCTCTCCCGATGGTATGCGCTGCTCGACGATCGGGCGCTACGCAACGCCATAGCCAAGCCCCTTGGTCTTCACGAGGCAGTGCTGGTGCCGCTCCTGAAGCATCTCTCCACGATCCGAAACAGCTGCGCGCATCATGCCCGGCTTTGGAACCGCGGTTTTTTGCTGCGCATGCGGGTGCCCTTTAAGCCGGCCGCCCTCGTCAGCACGCTTGACCCCCCCGCAGCCCATGCTCCAGCCCAGCTCTACAATGCCCTGGTCCTCATCGTTTACCTGTTGAAGCAGGTCGCTCCGGCATCGGTCTGGCGAGATGATCTGACGGCGTTGCTCGCCCAACATCCGACGGGCGATCTGACGGCAATGGGGTTTCCACAAGGCTGGGCAGCTAGGCCCTTGTGGCTTTGAGGGATCCCCTGCCCTTGGCGATCAAAACCCTCCGGTTCTGACACCAGCTAGTGTAGGCTGATCCGAAAAGCCAAGTTTGTTCAAGCAGGCGCTGGTTGATGGTGTGGCTAACCCGGTTATGGTGAGCAGACGGCGCCAAGAGAAAATCGCGATTGGCTCCGAGGGGGGCTAATCGATGGCGACTGCGCAGCCTAAATCCGTTTTCGAGACTATTCTTGAATGGTCATCGGGTAGGCCTGCGTGGCAGCGGGACGCGCTTCGCCGTATTGTTGCAAAAGGAAAGCTATCGGAAGACGACAAAGCAGAACTGGTTCAGCTCTGTCTAAAGGGCCAAGGCACTGATGGCATTGCTTTAGAGGCGGCACCTCTAACTGCCGCGCATATACCAGCAGCGGCAACGACTGGTTCGGCGATCACCCTGACGTCTATCGCCGAAGTGTCCGGGGTTAACCGTCTCGCGGTCGGGCAAACGCTTCCCTTCGCCGCTCTTGGCATCACCGTTGTTTATGGGGATAACGGTGTCGGCAAGTCAGGTTATGCTCGTATCCTCAAGCGTGCCTGTCGCGCGCGCTTCGTCGGCGATCTGCTTGCGAATGCCTTCGATCCCGCTGCCGCAGGCGTCGCATCGGCGACGATTGCCTATAGCGAGGGGGCCACCCCGGCCGCGCCAATTACCTGGGTCAACGACGGCAAGCCGCATGCGGTACTATCGGCGGTGAGCGTCTTCGATCGCGACTGCGCCACCGTCCATGTCCGCAACGAGAACGAGGTCGCTTTCCGTCCATTCGGACTCGACGTGCCGGACGAGTTGGCGGCGGCATGTCAGGCGGTGAAGGAGGCGTTGAACGCGGAGCAAATGCGGCTGAAGGGTGCGCAGGACCCGGTTTTCCTTCAGCCTACCTTCAGTGCCGACACTCCTGTCGGCAAGATCCTATCGAGCCTGAAAGCCACCACGAAGCTGGCACCGCTCGAGGCGATGGCTCAGCTTACGGAAGACGAAGAAGGCCGGCTCGCCCAGCTTAATGAGGACTTGGCGCGCGACCCCCTTCGCGCCGCAACCGAGCAGCGCGCCGCCGCACAGACCCTGCAGCGTTTTGCCGACCACTTGGCAGCCACGCTCGCCAAGACAGCTGATGAGCCGCTTTCGAGCTTGCTGGCCCTAGCGGAAGACGCGCGCGATAAGCGCGCTGCCGCGAAGCTAGCAGCCGAAACCGCGTTCGGCGACGCGGTGATTCCAGGCGTCGGCGAGAATATCTGGCGCGCCCTCTGGGAAGCGGCGAGACGCTACTCGGTCGAGGTGGCTTATCGTGGACAGCCGTTTCCACCGGACACGACCGATGCGCATTGCGTGCTGTGCCTACAGACGCTGCCAGAGGATGCGTTGGCCCGGATGGGCGCGTTCGAGCGCTTCGTGCAGGCTGATACCGAGAAGGTAGCTGGCGAAGCGGAGCGTGAGTTTCAGGCGGCGCTGCGAGCACTTGAGGCCGCCCCAATCCGCATCGCCACCTTTCCCCTGCGTCGCCAGCTTACGCTTAGATCGAAAGCGACCGGGGCAGCTGTGCTGCGTGCGCTCGCCACAGCGCGCCTGCGCCGGCGCATCGCACTCAATAGTCTGGACGAAACCAGCACGGTTCACATGCCCGACGCCGCTCCCGATCCGGTGCCGGCGGTGCGCCAGGTAGTGATAGATATGCAGCGTTACGCCGGCGAACTGACGGCCGCGGCCGATCCCATCGGCCGCAAGGTGCTAGAAGACGAGCGTAATGCCCTGCGCGACCGCAAGGCGCTCAACGTGCTTTTGCCTAAGGCGCGCGCGGAGATCGACCGCCTCGTGCAACTCGCTCGATTGTCGAAGTGCTTGACCGAGACAACGACCAACGCGGTCACCTCTTTGGGCAACGGCATCGCCGATCAGGTCATTACGCCGCGCATGCGCGACCGCTTTCAGGAGGAAATCCAAAAGCTGGCAGCTAGCCGCGTGCGTGTCGATATCGTCCGTTCCGGCGGGAAATATGGCTCGCCGCAATATCAAGTGAAATTGTTCGCCAACGACCGGGCGAAGGTGCATTCCGTGCTGAGCGAGGGCGAGCAAACCTGCGTCGCCTTGGCCGTGTTCCTCGCCGAGCTGGCAACCGCCGGCCATTCCTCTTGCCTGGTGTTCGATGATCCAGTGTCGTCCCTGGATCATCGCTGGCGCCGTAAGGTGGCCGAGCGCCTGACCGAAGAGGCGGCCGTCCGCCAGATCGTCGTGTTCACGCACGATCTGGTGTTTCTCAACGATTTACAGACCCTTGCGCGCCAGCGTAGCGTTCCGATCAAAGAGATTTCCCTAACACAGACTGCCGCCGGTGCCGGCGTGGTCCATGAAGGACTCCCTTGGGCCGGACAGAAAATTCCCGAACGTTTGGACAATCTCGAAAAAGATGCCCGTGCCGCGCGCCTGCTGTACGAGGCCCATGACGATGACGGCTATGCCGCTGCTGTAGCAAATTTTTACAACCGTCTGCGCAGTACGTGGGAGCGCGCCCTCGAAGATCGAGCTTTTTGTAACGTCATCAACCGGCATCGCGACTACATCGATGCAAAGAACCTCAAGCGCGTGACCGTTCTTACCGAAACCGACACGGCATCCTGGGCTGCGGGCTTCAAGATCTGCTGCGATATCACCGATGCCCATGATCCTTCACGAGGACGCAATGCATCACCTCCACCGCCTGACGATCTGCTGAAACACGTTGGGGAATTGAAGGATTGGGCAGAAAATTTGCGGGTGCGTCAGGCTGCGATTGCCTGATCCTACGTGCTAGACAGAGCGGCTACGAGGATGGTGTCAAAACCGAGCGGTTGTGACACCGCAGACATGACGCTGTTCCTGATACCCCGAATCCCGGACGTGCGTTCCTGAAACCCCGAATCTCCGGCCTCGGTATCTAAAACCCCGAATCTCTGGCCCCGGTGTCTAAAACCCCGAATCTCACCTTTCCGTGGGTGAAACCCCGAACCTGAATCTGCATCCCTTGGATCAGCGCTGGCTGCATTTCAGGTTGATCGCGCCCATCGCGAGCTGAGAGGGTGAACCGCCTTCACGCGCAATTTCCTCGTCCAAGCAACGCTGCCGCGGCGAGCGGGTGTCTTTCGGCTGCTCTTCCACGACATAGGCGGTGTGGCCTTCCGGCGTGACGACAGTACGCACCTGGGGCCTTTTCGTGCGAGTGGTCCCCGGCTGCGCTGGCACGACGTAAACGCTGCCATATTCCGGCGTGGTGACAACGCGTACCTGAGGCTTGGCCTTGTTCTGCCCATCCGACGACCGCGCGGTGAGGGGCGAGGCTACGCCGATCGCGAGCGTCGCTGCTACCGCAGTCAGGAACAGTGATCCTTTGCGCGCCATAGCAGCCGATATAGGCTCGAACGAACTGCTTTCGAGTTAATAGGAGCAATCCGTCTCCTCCCCAGTCGATGGGGCGAAGGCCGCAGTTTCGCCTCATCTCGTTCCAGAGATCTGCCGCTTCTGGCGCTGCTCAAGCCACATGGTGAAGGCTCCTTGCGTGCAAACATCCAATGGCTCGTACATGCCCGGAGCAACCCGCCTCAGAAGCATGGGACCGGTACGACCGCCCTTCTTAGCGAGATTGATCTCGCAGGAGTTCATCTTCCGGCCGCAATAGCCGCCGGTGCTCTCGATCGGGCTCTCGTGGATGCGAATTGGTCCTGAAACGCGGCCCTTCATGATCCGCAGAACCCGGGCGGCCCGGCTCTGCTCAATCTTGCGCCCTGGTCTGAACCACCATCGCGCGCTTCCATCCGATCTGCACCAGAAACGAGGAAGAGCGGGGTCCACAGCACGCTCGATCACCAACTCGGCCGCAATGTCCGCCTTGGCGAGCGCCGCCCGCCCGGCGGCTTCTACATTGTCCGGTGCGATGCATGAGCACGCCATAGCTGGCGTGGACATGCTGACGGCCGCGACAACGAAGACGGCTCCTATTACCCGGTCCAGCCATGATATCGTCATGACAGCAAGGACAGCCGCACCAAGCCAACCGCGGCGAGGATCAAGCCGACGACGCCTATCACCCACGTTCGTATGGCGAGTTGCCGTTCAAGCCCTTTGGCTGCTTCCTGAACCTTCATCGCCTCTCCTGCCGCTTGCCCTGTTTACTAGAGCTGACCTCGACAGTGCATCGAACCGCCGCGCGTTCCCGGTCCGCGCGCTTCCGGCACGCCTCTAGCGCTTCACGGTTGGCGGCAATGATCCGGTCCCCCGCCGCCAGCGCAGCGAACGCACCGGGAGAAGCAGCCTGCATCATGCGCTGCCCGCCTTCCCACATCGGCATGGCGAGCGTGCGAGCCGCCATCTTCTCGGGCCATTGCCAGCTCGCTGGCACAGCGCGCGCCACGACGCCGGCGAACGCCGCCCATAGGATCGTGCCGAGCACCACCCCGCCGATCGCCGTCCACATCAACCAGCGGTTCTGCTCGTCGCCGCGCCGCACCGATACCGCGACGCCCTGAAGCACCCGGGTCGCATCCTTCAGCTCGGCAGCAGCCGTCGCGATCGTCCGTCGGTCCTCGGCCCGGGCATCCGCCCCCGCCGCCACGATCCGGTCAACGACATGGCGCGGGCTCGCTCCGTCCTTGGCCGCCTTCACCAGCGCGTCGGCGCGCTGCAAGGTAGCCTCGATCTTCTGCACCATGCCCGTCAGCGTCTCGCTATAATCAGGCTGCTCGGGCAGTTCA
Organism: Sphingomonas sp. OV641; assembly: GCF_900109205.1. NCBI lineage: Bacteria > Pseudomonadati > Pseudomonadota > Alphaproteobacteria > Sphingomonadales > Sphingomonadaceae > Sphingomonas > Sphingomonas sp. OV641. The sequence goes on from NZ_FNZB01000013.1 coordinate 19,923, forward strand.
GCGCGCTCGACCGCCATCCGCTCGACAGCGCGGCGCAGCAGCGCCAGCTCGCCCTCTACCCGTGCGAAGGCTTCCTGGGCTGTCTCGGTTTCGTGCTCGTTCTCGTTCATCATGCCTCCCTCACGCACCCGAAAGCACGAAACCTATCGGCTCAATCCACGGTCGCGTTCGCGATCCGGCCCCAGCGATTTCGCCAATGCCTCGCCGATCGCCCGCCCCTTTTCCAGTTTCAGCTCCAACTCGGGCGCACGGCGCCGCAGCGCGGATTCAAGTTGCGGATCGCGGTGCAAGCCGCCCGCCGCTTTCTCCATGCGTCCGCGCATCTTCTCGGCGCCGGACTTGTCGCCCGCGCGCTCCAGCCCCTTCCGAGCGTGCTGCATCGCCTGCCAGCCCTTCACGAACCGATCGGCGCGCGCATCCGGATCAAGCCTGACGCGCTGCTCCTCGGCCATCGCGCGCGTCGCACTGCCCGTATTGCCACCGGCTGCCTGCTCGATCAGCCTGGGATCGCGCCTGAGCGCGGAAGCGAGGTCGCGCGCGGCATGGGGACGGCTCGCGTCCAGCGCATCGCCAGCCTTGCGCAACGCGCTCTCCTGATGAGGCAGCACCGGCAGGCCCTTGGCGCGCATCCGGCTTATATCGGCCGCGGCGCGCGCATAGCGTTCGATCGCCTTGGCCTGATTGGGCGCGGGCGATCCCCGCTCGGAGCCGGTGTTAATCGGACCCCCTTTGCCGTCGCGCGCCGGCTCGGGCGACGTTGGTTTCGGGCGGAAGCCGGCGAACATGCCCTTGGCCTTCGCCTGTACTTTGGCGACCATCTCCCGCGCGAGTTCCGGGAACCGGATCTCGCGCCGCTCGGCGAACGCACGCACCCGGTCATGCTCGGCCGTAGCGCCCTCACGCCCATAGTCGCCGGCCATGTCCTTGGCGCGGTCACGCGACAGGACACGGGCGAGCTGACGCTGATCGGCAAAATCATCACGCCCATAGTGGAGCTGCGCCCCGTCACGGTGCCGCGACATGCCGACATAGGCGCTGTGGCGATCCATCCCCGGCGTCGCCAGCACATGCGCCTGATCCACCGTCACGCCCTGTGACTTATGGATGGTCGCGGCATAGCCATGATCGACATGGGCATAGTCCTTGAGGTCGAACGCGACACGGCGGCCATCGTCAAGGCGAACGGCCATGCTGTCGGGCGACACGCGCTCGACCTTGCCCAGCGTGCCGTTCTTCACCCCAAGCCCGCGCTCGTTCTTGAGGAACATGATGCGGTCGCCGCTGGCGAACTCGCGCGCGCCCCGCTCGGCCGACACGCGCACGCCCGCCCCCAACTCGCCGGCGTCGCGCAGCCGATCGCGCGCGGCTAGGTTCAAATCCCGAACCTCGGCATTGGTGTGGGTGAGGATGATCCGCGTCTTGTCCGGATCGGCGAGGCGCTGCGCGTCCCAGCGGTCCACCAGCTCGCCCCGCGCCGCCTCGCGCGTCTCGGCTGCGTGGACCATGCCATGTGTGGCATAGGCATGGACCGCCTCGCCGGTGCGGCCCGTCGCCAGCGCCCGCGTAGCGTCCTTCTGCCAGTCCTCATGCTGCCGGCGAACGTCGCTGATCTCGGCTGCGCCATGGCGCTCGGCAATCGACCGGAACGCAGCACCTGCTTCGATCGCCTGCAACTGCTCGGGATCGCCTACCAGCACCACCTTGGCGCCGGCATCACGCGCATGCGACAGCACCCGCTCCATCTGGCGGGTGCCGATCATGCCCGCCTCGTCCACCACCAGCACGTCATTGCGGGACAGCTGGTCACGCCCCTGCGCCCATGCATGTTCAAGACTGGCGATGGTACGGGACTGGATACCCGATCCCCCTTCCAGATTTTCGGCCGCGATGCCCGACAGGGCCGCGCCGCGCACCTGGTAGCCTGCCTGCTCCCACGCCTCGCGCGCAACACCCAGCATCGTCGATTTACCCGTGCCGGCATAGCCGATCACCACCGACAGATCCTCCGGCCTGGTGATATGCGCCAGCGCGGCACTTTGTTCGCCGCTGAGCGTTAAACCCTCTGTCCCGGCAGGACTCCCTCGCTTACGCATTACTGCCGGGACACCATGACCCCGGAGCATTGCCAGCTCGTCTCCCGCCCGCTCAAGCCGCGCCTCAGTCGCGATCATGTCGCGGGAGGTGAAGCGCTCCTGATCGCGTCCGTCCTTGCCCAGCGCCACCAGCTCGGGACTGGCGCGCACCGCCGCCATCACCCGGTCGAACTGCTCCTTGCCGTCCGAATGGCGGAACGCGAACACCGCGAGATCGCGGGTGGTGAAGGTGGCCTGCTGCCGCGTGATCGCGTCGAGCGCGACATTCGGGTCCGCGACGATCTTCTCGCCGTTCTCGCGCGCGATCCGGAGATGATCGTCGGCGCGCCGGTGCGGCTCGTCCTCCTCCAGACGCCGCGTTCCCATCGGCCCGATCTTGTGCTGCGGCTCCAGCGCGATGCCCTGATCGGCATAGGAGCGATGGTCGATCCGGCCCTCAAGCCCCAGCTCGGCCATGCGCTCGTTGACATGTGCCGCCCACGCCTCGCGCCAGTCCTTCAACAGCTCGGTGCTGTTCCAGTCACGGTTCTTCTTCCCGAACCCCTCCGGCCCTACGTCGCGCATCGTCATCATCACATGCGCGTGCGGCTTGGGCGTGCCGTCCTTCGCCTTGTCCCAATGCACGTTCAGGTCCGCGACCATGCCGCGATCGACAAACTGCTTCTTCACGAAATCGCGGGCGAGCTGGACGCCCTGCTTCTCGTTCATCTCGCGTGGAATCGAAAACTCCACCTCGCGGGCAAGCTGCGCGTCCTTGCGCTTCTCGCCGGCCTCCACCTCGTTCCACAGGGTCGTGCGATCGTTTAAACGTTCCGGTGCGCCCTTCGGCAACATCACCTCGGAGTGGATCACGCCCGCCTTGTTCGAGAAATCGTGATCGCGGTTCAGCCGATCGTCGTGCAGCTCGGACGCGGAACGATAGGCGGCGCTCGCAACGGCGCTCGATCCGTTAGCGCGGCTCACAACCTTGGCGGAGAAATGGTAGATCGCCATGACGCTCCGCACCTTGCACTTCTTAGCGCACGTCGGCAACGACGTATAAGCGCGCACTCACGATCTGCTTTGCATCTCTTGATTGACTTGGTGTTGCCTGTTGATGTGGGTTGCCCTCCCCTGTCGGTTTGCTAGGCTGCTGTAACCAAGACGCGGAGGATGGAGGCACCATGCGTAGGGTGCGGGACTACAACGCGGAGCTGAAGGCGCTGGAAGACAAGGCGCGTGGGCTGAAGGCGCGCCGGGTCGAACAGCTCGGGCAGCTCGTCACCGCTACGGGTGCGGATACACTCGACATGGAAACGCTTGCCGGCGTGCTGCTCGATGCCGTCACGTCACAGAACGAGGAAGCGAAGGAGGCATGGCGTGCGAAGGGCGCCGCCTTCTTTCAACGACGCGGGCGCAAAGGTAGCCGGACTGTTGGCGGCAACGGCGACAGCGCAAGTACGCAACCGGGCGCTGATCCAGCGTCTGGAAGCGGCACGGCGTCGGACTGATACGCGGGGCTGGGTCGTGCAACGCCGCGAACGCACCCGCCACCTGATCGAGCTGGGCGGCCTCGTCCAGAAAGCCGGCCTGGTCGAACTCGCCGACGACGATCGCGCGACGATCTACGGCGCGCTGCTGGAGCTGGTCGGCCGCGCTCGCGGGGACGATGCCGGCGACACGCTCGCGCTCTGGTGGCGGCGCGGTAAACGTGCGTTCGACGCGGAAAGCGAAGCGATGGAGAAAGGCGATGGCGGCCCTGGATATTGAGGCGATCCGCTCGGAAATTCGCACGCTGGATTTCGAGCGCGGCACACCCGCTGATGTGGCGGAATGGCGCGAAGCCGATGCCGAATCCCGCGCCAACCTCGCCATCGAGGACATGGCGCTGAGCGCGGATGACGAGGCGCTGTTCGATATGCTGCGCGACGAGGCGGTGCCCCCTCCCCTGGCCACGCAAATCCTGCTCAGGCTGCTGGGCCATCCCGACGCCGATCCGGCGCTGGCGATCACGCCCCTGGAACAGGCCTGCTGATGCCGGGACCGCTCATCGGCGGGCGTCGGCCGATCAGCTGGCGGCTCGCGATCGTCGTGGCATTCGTCGCGGCCTATGCGACCGCACGATGGCTGGAAGGCATTTTCGGCGTCGGGCAGATTTCCGGCACGGTGTCGTTCCTGGTCCTGGTCGGCCTGATCGGCGCGACCTGGTGGATCAACAGCTGCGCCGGCAAGCGCCGGAACGACCTGCTGGGCTCGGCCCGCTTCGGCGACCGCGCCGACGTGCAAGCTGGAGGCGAACGGGGATCTCCTGATCGGCCGCGCCAAGGAGTCGGGCAAGCTGCTCCGCTATGACGGCGCGGCGCACCTGCTGACGATAGCACCCACACGTTCCGGCAAGGGCGTCGGCACGATCATCCCCAACCTGCTGCTGCTCGACCGTTCGGTGGTCTGCATCGACCCCAAGGGCGAGAATGCCCGCGTCACGGCCCGTGCGCGGGCCAGCAAGGGCCTCGTGTGGTGTCTGGACCCTTTCGGCGTCTCCGGGCGTCCTGCGGCCCGTTACACCCCCCTGGCGCAGCTAGACCCGGCCAGCCCGGACCTCACGGAAGATGCGCAAACGATCGCTGACGCGCTGGTCCATGACGCGCCGGGGCAATCGGGCGAGGCGCATTGGAACGAGGAAGCCAAGGCGCTGATCGCCGGCGTGATCCTGCACACCGTCATCCACGAGCCCATGTCCCAAGCCACGCTGGCGACCGTGCGCGACAAGCTCACCCGCGATCCCGCCGGCCTCGCCGCACTGCTGGCGGACATGCAGGCCAGCACCGGCGCGCATGGCCTGATCGCGCGCGCCGCCAATCGCCAGCTCGGCAAATCCGATCGCGAAGCGGCGGGCGTCCTATCCTCGGCGCAACGCCACACCCACTTTCTCGACAGCCCGCGCCTGGTCGAAAGCACGTCCGCGTCCGACTTCCGCTTCGCGGACCTCAAGGAGCGGCCCGGCACCGTGTTCCTGTGCCTGCCGCCCGACCGGCTCGATACTTATGCGCGCTGGCTGCGGCTGCTGATCGCCCAAGCTGTGACCGACATGGCGCGCTCCCCTGCCCGGCCGGAACGCCCCGTGCTGTTTCTGCTCGATGAGTTCGCGGCGCTCGGCCGCCTGGAGCCGGTGGAGCGCGCGATGGGGCTGATGGCCGGCTATGGGCTCCAGCTCTGGCCGATCCTCCAGGACATGCACCAGCTCCGCGCGCTCTATGGCGAGCGCGCTGGCACCTTCCTGTCCAATGCCGGCGTGATCCAGACGTTCGGCGTCAATGACCATGCCACCGCCGACATGCTCTCGCGTACGATCGGCGACACGACGCTGGAATATGCGACCCTCAGCACGTCGCGCGGTACAGGCTGGGGTGACAATCGCGCCGGTCCCTCGGAAAGCGTCAGCACGCACGTCACGGCGCGGCGGCTCGTCACGCCCGACGAAATCATGCGGATGCCGGCCGACACGCTCCTGCTGCTGCGCCAGGGCGAGCGCCCGCTCTGGGCCAGCAAAGTCCGCTACTATGACCAGCGCGAGTTCGCCGGCCTGTTCGATCCGGCATGATCGCGCACACCGGTCCTTGAAGATTAAACGGTGAGCTTTGGGGTATCGCCTCGCCGCCTTCTCCACCGGCGGAACGCTAAAGGTACACACCGCCGGTTTCGCTCGGCTTCGTCTGGAAGCCCTGCGGCCGTTAGGCCGCTCTGGTGACGGCGATAGCCGGCACGGATCGCGAAGGAGCATTGGCCGTTAGGCCAATTCCGCTATCTCCTGTGCTTATGCACAGGGTGGCTTACCCCGAAACTCACCCATTGCGTTCAGATTCAATAATTCTTCTAAGATTCAAGATTCAGGCGCTCGAAACCCGCGGAAAACCAGCAGAAATTAGCTCTAGAAGTGAGGGTTAGGGTCGATTCGCGTGAGCCTTGGGGTAACCAACGGTGAGCGTTCGGGCGGATTAAGGTGAGTGTTCGGGTCGATTTTGGTGAGCCTTAGGGTACCTGGAGAATTGATGGTGAGTTTTGGGGTATCTCCTCACCGTAGATCGGGGAGCCGAGTGGATTGCCCAACTCACTTTTCATGTTAAGGTGAGCGCAACAATAGCTATCGCTCACCTTTGAGACACACCCATGCCCCAGCCCGCGCTTGCAGATGGATCGTTCCGCACCCTAACTCAGCGAGGCAAGGGCAACCCCTTCAATCCCTCTCATTATGGCGAGATCGTAAAGCCGGGCGAGCTGGTCGACATTGTCGAGCTAAGTCCCCTCACCCTCGCCGATCGCCGCACCTACAATCTTCTGATCGCCAATGCTTGGGAGCGGATCGGCGAGCCGATCGTCCATCGGATTGCCAAAACGGCGCTGAAAGGCACGCATCAGGGTAACGAGCGGATTGAGGCCTCCCTGCTCCGCCTGATGGGCACGATCGCGATCGTCACCATCCGAAAGAGCGGCAAGAGCTACAAGCGCCGTGTACAACTTCTCGGCCCGAGCGACGAAAGCTTGGAGAAGGACGGCTTCCTCCACTACCGCATCCCTGAGGAACTGATCGAAATCCTGCGGAACAGCGAGGTGTATGCCCGCCTCAAAACGCAGGTGATGTACTGCTTCGAGTCGAAATACGCCCTCTGCCTCTACGAGATGATCGAGCGGCGGATCGGCCTCGAATACAAGCAGACCGAGGAGTTTACGATTGAGGAGCTGCGCGGGCTGCTCAACGTGCCCGCTGGCAAGCTGGAGCGGTTCGCCGATCTCAATAAATACTGCCTCAAGGTGGCGGTGGAGGAGATCAACAAGCTCTGCCCCTTTTACGTCGATTTCACCCCCATTAAGAAGGGCCGCAAGGTCGAGCGGATCGCGCTCCACTGGTTCCCGAAAACCTCCAGCGGGAAGCGGGACGCGCAAAGCCTGATCGACCAGCACAGCGTCGTCCGTCGCGCCAAGATGCGCGGGCTGGCAGCCGAACTGCCGGTGCTGGTGGATTTTAGCGCGCCGGCCGAAAGGTGAGCTGTTACCCCAAAACTCACCGATAGGCCTGCTGCCAGTTTAAAGGTGGACGTGTTCACGTGCTTTCGTGATATCATGTTCACACGTCAACACGTGGGCTGAGGGTGATCTGGGTGCTACCTTCAGATGCGGTCACTCACCCAGCCCTTGCATGTTCCAATCGGGCCGGATCATTCGGATCAACCCCGCTTCCAACCCTGGCGCGGTCAGCACCGGAAGCCCGTGCCACGTTGAATCCTCAGGGGTCGCGATCAGGATCTCGACACGGCTGCCTACATTAAGCGCCCTCAGGATAAGGCCTTTGATGCGCGCACTAGTGCGTTGCCGGGCGTGACCGCGAACATAATGCGCCATGCGGCCCCGCAAACCGCGCTGGGTCAGTCCTATATAGCGGATGATCCCGTCCACCACGAACGCATAGACACCAGCGTCTACCGGCACGATGCAGTCAGGTTCAAAAGCCTCATCGCTGATCGGAGTCCATTGCCCAATCCGAATGAACCCTGCGTCAATGAGGCGGGAGGCCGGGGTCGGCTCGTTCGCGGTAGCCGCCTCAGGCTTCGGCCGTTCCTTGGCCGGTGATCGCATTTCCGGACCGGAGGCATCGGTGCGTTGCTTCCGGCCCAGATCGATCCCTGAGCGTTCGAGAACCTGCCGCACGTGTTGATAACGAATGCCGAGTTGGGCAGCGATTTCCGTACGCAAGTACCCAGCTCGCGCGAGGCCACGAATTTGGTCTGCTTTGGTGCTCAGTCCGGCAGTGACCTGATGGACCGGCAGACGCTCGCCGGGAGGCAGCGGCTCACCCATAAATGCTTCGCCCCCTCCTCTTTCGGAGCTGCGTCACCGCTCCCCGAACGGGTGCTTGCCGTACTGGCGCATTAGGAGGTCGATCGCCTCGCCCATCAAGGCCTGGAGGGTAGTTCCGTTCTCCGCCGCTAGCACGTTTAGGCCCCGGCTAACCTCCGGGCTGAAGTATGCGCTTACCGCCTTCTTGCCCTGCCGCGCTGCCGATCGCACCGGCGCCGCCCCCTCGATGGGTGGAACCGAGACGCTCGGCTCCACCTTCGCGCGTTCTGCGCGCTGCTGCCTCATGGCACCAAATTTGCTCATGTCAGCCTCGCTTCTTCCTGCTCTGCTTACCTGTGGGCAGGTTCACATGTTCTCGTGTCCACGTCCATAGTGCGGCAATCTCCTCTGCCGCCTTACCGTCGGGCTCCGCCTCCATCGCGGTTTTCCCTTGCGCTGTGCTGTGGTGATAGATCGCGCGCATAGTGAGCATGACGGGCGCGACCGGGACGCCCATGCCCTCAACGCCGTCGCTGCCCTCGATCAGCTCGCGCGCGTCCCGGTAAGTAGTTGGTGCACGCTGAGGGCCGCCCATGAAGAGCACGAAGGCCGGCTTGCCTGCTGCCTTCACCAACTCGGCCGTCGTTTCGACCGCTGACAAGTCGAACGCCTGGGGACGGCACGGAATGAGGATCAGGTCCGCGGCCTTGCACGCCTCGCGCGCCATAATGTCCGCGTGTGGGGGCGTGTCGATGATGACCAGGTCCGCGCCTAGATCGGCCGCTTGCTGCACCTTCCGCGGAAGGAGGGTAGGGGAGGCACAGTCCACGACCTCAGGGTCCGCGCCGCCTCGCCAGTGATTCCACTGGCTGGCGGTCGCTTGCGGGTCCGCATCGAGGATCAGCGCAGACAGACCCGCACTGGTGGCAGCGCCGGCAAGGTGGATGGCAAGGGTGGTCTTTCCCGCTCCACCCTTCTGGCTAATGATCGATATGGTTTTCATGTGGCCACCTGAACATGTTCGCGTGTGAACATGCTGGATAGCGGACGTGTGGTCATGAGAGCAATCCCGCCTGTGAACGGCTCAGCGCATGGCTTGTCGCGCATATCCTGAGTTTCGCGACAGTAAGGATCGTGGCGGTTCTCCTCGTGTGTAAACGCTCGCGCTAAGTGGCGGCATTCTGATCGCGCTATTTGTCGGCGAGCGTCGCTACGCGGCTACCGGCTTGGTCTCGGCCGATCGCACA